>CAYNUD010000001.1:0-41619 GCA_964400315.1 uncultured Clostridium sp.
GTCTCTCCCTCAGTCACTCCGTGACAGCTCCCTCGTCAGAGGGAGCCCAAGACTGAAAGCCGTCATCAAAAATTCAATTGCTAATTGCTAATTGAATTACGCAGTCCGTTGAGGGTGTCAATCCAGCCGTTGACGATTTCGTACCAATTATCGTTTTGACGAGGGATTTCCCGTTCTTCTCTTTCGGCAAGGACGGCCGTGTTATGCTCGAGTGCTTCGAAAATCGTGCGTATGTCCGTGACGTTATGCGCTCTGCCGGTGCAGCTTACCTCTCTCATTTCCTCGCTTTTTCCGAGCCTTTCGGCAAGCCATACGCAAGCGGCGGAAAGGCGGGAAATTTCGACAACGCCGAGATAATCCGTCTCGGAAAGCGTCGGAAAGCCGTCCGTGTCTGCCGAAACGGTAATTGCAACGCTTGCGGAAAAGACCTCGTCTCCCGAACGCCCCGTGTCCTCGGAGGTAACGGTCACAACGCAAGCTCCCTCGGAAGCGGCCGTAACCGTACCGTCGGCGGAAACCGAAGCGATATCGCTGTCGGAGCTTTCGAAAATCACGCCTTTAAGCTGTGAATCGGTGGGGAGCACGGTGCATTCGAGCACGGCATTTTCGCCTGCGGCAAGAGTTAAGCTCCTGTCGCCGAGCTCAACGCCCGTGACCTTCTGCGGCACGGCAAGCACACCCGACACCGTCGCCGTCTTTCCGTTTTCGGCCGTAACGGTAAGGATGTAATCATACCTCCCGCCGGAGGTGAGCAGACCCGTTTCGATATCCCCCGAATAATACATCGGAATAACCGCTTCGATTGTGCGGGCATTCGGTATCAGCTCTCTTTTCAGCCGATAGCCGTCCGAGCCGCTTGCAAGTTCCTTTGATTTGACTGTCACGCCGTTTTCGGTATATTGCGGTTGACAGTGCCACGCATACGCTTGATTACGGTTTAGGCCGCATACCGTCAGCACCGCCGTAATCGCATAAACAGAATGGCCGCAAGCAAGGTTGATTTCGGCATTGCCGCCGTAACGGTTTGCGCTCATTACAGCCTTGCCGACTGTCGGAAAGCTTTGGTCTATCGCCGTCAACGTTCCCGTTGCCGTCGCCGTCGCTTCGGTTCGGTAATACGCAGAGCCGAGTATCGTGCTTTTGTCCGTTTTCAGCGTACAAGTCACCGTGAAGCCGCCCGTGCCGTCCGCTTCGTGATAGCAAGTGCCGACCTGTTTGGTTTTCAGCTCGACATATGCCTCATCATAAACGGTCCACTCTTCCTTTTTTTCAATCGGAGCAGAGCGCGTCCACGATGTCGAATTGCCGTTTGCGGTGTATTCGATATAGATGTTTTCGGTGAATGCCTCGTCGGTGTTTTTATATTCCACCCGACCGCTGAGCGTAGAAGTGTTGTCGGAAATATTGATTTCCTCATATAACGCAAGCCGCAGTGACAGCCCATCTCGCCTCGAACGCTCAAACGAAAAATCGTAATATCCTAAAAATTTGCTCATTTCCCGCCCTCCGCAAGCTCCGTTATTTCTATGTCGGCCACGGCACTCTTTCTTCTCAGGCGAATTGCCATTGAACGAATTATTCCGTGCTTAACCTCGCCATCAATTTGGATGCCGACGACATCGCCGACTCTTTCGTTTTGCAAAATTATCGTCGCCGAAATTTCATTTCTTTGCCAGCCTCGGGCGGCTATTTCCGCCGCTGTTTCGGCAATCCCTGCCGACAGCTTGAATTTATCGAAAACAAGCTCATTGTCAGCCTGCCCGGAACGGCGATCGGAATTCACCAGCTCGACAGCCGTGTCGCCCGATTGAACGATTATTTTTGTATACGGAATTTTAGTTGTATATTTCGGTCTTCCGAGAATAGAGTCCGCACCGATGAGACGGTTAAGTTCTCTCGGCTTCGTCATTTTCAGCCGCTTTTCTCGAGCCGCCAAAAGGTGTCTTCCCGTTGCGAACGACACCATTGCCGCAAGCTCTCGCATGGTGGTCTTTCCGTCATTCGTTACCGTTCCGCTCAGCTCGGTTGCTCCGTCAATCGCACTTTCGATTTTTATTCCCGACTTTTCAAGGCGTTCGATAAGTTCCGAAACGGTAATCGTTCCGTTAACGGAGCTTCCCATGCCGATGTTTTCGAGCATAAAAACGTCGTCAATCGCTTCAATCAAATAAATGCCGTCTTGCACCTCGCTGACGCTTTCAACGCTGAATGCTCCGAAAATTTCACCGTTATGTTCTACAAGCAGACGCTGACCTTCAAGAGGTCGAGTGTCGCCGAAAACGGCTTGAAAGTCACAAGTGCCTCCTGGCAAGTCGTCACAGTCTACGGCGATTTCGTTAAAAATCTCTATTTCACCGAAAAATTCAGTAATTTCATTTTGCTTTCCGAGAAAAATCCTTTCGAGCTTAACAAGCTGATACGGGGTTTGCGTCTTTTGAAACGAAATGCACAGTTTTGTGAATTTTTCAATTTGCAAATTGCAATAAAACCTCAAGCCCGTCGGCTCGAAAACACCCGTCGCAACCTGCGTTTCGCCATTATAGGCAGTGATTGAAAGCTCTGAACAATAATTTTTGTGAAAGTCAAACGTAATTCCGTTTGAAAAACCGTAGCCGTCCTTGACAGAAACGCACAAACAAACCGGATTTGTGAACACGCCCTGTGCGTTTGACACCCTCGACGAAATAAAGCAGCACTCCGACGCTTCATCGGCAAGAACCAACGAATAATCGTTAAGCTCTATTCCTCTGCCCTCAAGCGTTGCAAAGCTTGTCGCCGTTTCATCATCTTCGGAAAGAAGCTTGCCCGCTTGCATATACTCCTCAGAGCCCGTTGCGGGAGCTCGACACTCCTGCTCAGCGTTCGGCATAAAGTCGTTATAGATGATTTTATTCATTCCACCCCGCCTGTTCTTTAAGCTCCGTTATTGCTTGCGCCGCTGTTGTGAAATACTGACGAGTGCGCCACGTGTTGCCTGTTTCTCTCGTCTCTCCCGTGAGCGAGGGAGTGGTGAAGCTTACCTGTGTCCCTTTCGTTACCGCCGACTCAGAGGGCGGAATAAACTGAACACTGTTCAGCTTGTGAAGCACCCACAAAGGAACTCCGTTTATAAGCTCCCCCGTGATGTAGAAAAACGCTCCTCGCTTTCCGCAAATAATCTTGTCGGCAATCTCGCCGTCATTTTCCGTAGCCGCATCGAACATTGCTTTATACGCCTCAAGCGGCAGATGAGAAGTGTTGAGCGACACCGCCGCTCCCGTAAAAATCAGCTTGTTCCCTCCGAGGCGTGAGGTCTGTTCATATGTCGGTGCGACCGAAACACTCATCATTCCTCCGAGTGAAACACCTTTTTCGGAGTCTTCGGCCTTCCACACGGGAAGCCTTGCTTTAATCGTTGCCATTTGCCGTCTCCCTCTGCACTTCGAGCGGCACAAATTCAAAATCAATCGTGTCGCCCCACACGCCGATTTCTTTCAGTGTTCTTGAGCCCGTCCTTATTTTTGCCTCATAGACAAGCGTACCTTGGTTGTGCGGCACCTCAACGGTATGAGACGCTATCGGAGCACTCAAGAGCTTGTAAAATCTATCCCACTCGGAATTCGGAATAATCGGGTTCCGCCGAGCCTGTCCGCAGTGAGAGTACCTCGTTCCGACGGGTTCGCCCGAATAAAGGCGGTTACTTTGCGTATAGGCTTCTTCGCCGTCAAAAATAATTTCAAAGTTTTCCGTGAAGCTTTCGAGAATTATTTTTCCGACCCATTCCTCGCCGTCAATTTTAAGCATTTCGTTCCTCCTTAAAAGCTGTTTTTCGTTTGTTTTCTCTCGAAACAACAACGTCGAGACTTCTGCCTACAGCGGCCGAGCTTCCATAGAAATTCACATTAACGGGAGCTTCGTTAACAGTCAGCGTCAGAGCATCCAATTTCTTCTCAACGCGGCGAATTTCGTCGGCGGTATCGGTGTTTCGGGTAATCGCTTGTGCCGCCGTAAGCACCTGCTCCCCTCGGTGAAGCTCGGCAATATAGCCGTCATCGGGAACGTAAGCTATGCCGCCCGCATGCGGCTTCGGGTCAGGTTTCGGCTCGTCGGAGTCATCATTGCCCGTAAATATCGCCTTGATTGAATTTTTCAGCGAGGCAAAGATATTCTTTGCAAGCCCCCGCCAGTCATAGTCTTTAATCGCCTGCCAGAGTGCACCGCAGATATCTCCCACCGCAGACAAGAGCTCGGGCAAGTTTTCCGTCAGTCCGAGAGCAAGGTTAGCTATCAAGTCAAACGCCGACGTTGCGAGCTTAACAAGGTTATCATCTTTCAAAAGTCCCTCGGCAAAGCCGGTCATGAGACCAAACGCCGAGTCTATCACGAGCGGCGAGCTGTCAATCAAAAAGCCGGCAAGCTGAGTTATCAAAGATGCCGCCGTTGAAGTAAGGTTACTTATGTTTTCTTCCGTCAAAAGACTTTCGGCAAGAGTGCTTACGATGCTGAGAGCCGACTGTCCGAGCTTCGGGAGGTTTTTGCCGATACAGCTTATCAAGGTCTCAAGAATGCCCGGAGCAACGTCGGCGGCACTTTCCGCAAGCTGCTCAAAAATTCCCGTAACAATAGTAACGGTGATATCGGCGGTGTCGGCAAGGTTGTCAATGCCGTCCGATATTTTTTGTGTTGCTCCGTCTTCGCCCGTAAAAAGGCCCGTCACTCCGTCAAAGACCTCGGTTATGCCGGGAAGAAACTGCGCCGAAATATTATTCTTTACCGCCGAAAGCGTGCCGGTAAGGTTATCAAGCGAATCGTTAAAAGTTGCGGAAGCATTAACCGACTCATTACTCATAACAAGTCCGAGGCTTTGTGCCTGCTCTTTAAGCTCCGTTATTGCCTTGGTACCTTGCCCGAGCATCGGCCCCATGGAATACGCCGCTTTCGAGCCGAAAAGTTCAATCGCCTTTTCCGTGCGTGCCGATTCGTCTTTTATGGCGGCAACTTGGTCTATCGCTTTTGAAAGGTCAAGGCTCGAGCCCGATGCTTGCAGCTTCTTGGCCGCCGTCTCGAGAGTGGCAACATCAACACCGCTCATTTTTGCGGCATAACTGAGCTCTTGATATGTTTCGGCGTTGGTACCCATACGCTGAGAGGCCTCGTCAATAGCGTCTCCCGCCTGTGCGGCTTCATTTGCGGCATCATAAAGAGCTTTACCTGCCGCTGTTGCCGCCGTAGCAACGGCCGTAACACCTGCTGCCGCCGTCGTTGCGAAGCCGCCTATCGCTTTCAGTCCGCCGCTTGCAAAAGAGCTTGCGGCATCTTTAGCCTTTCCGACGGCACCCGCTAAAATAAAGTGCTTTTCTTTGAGTGCTTCAACAACGTCCTTCAGCTTCTCATAATCGTGCTTCAGACCGGTAAGCCCCGTTGCCTTTTGTGCGGCTTTCTCGGCCTTTTCAGCTATAGAATCAAACGCATTTCCGAGCTTTTCAATCTTAGGAGTACGTTTACCGAGCTCTTCAATTGCTTCGTTGTTTTTTTGCGCGGCATCCTCGGCTTTTATAAGCTCCGCAGTTGCCTTGTTAAGCTGAATTTGCCATTTGTCGGTTTGCTTTGTATTTTCGCCGTAAACTTCTTTTGCATTTTCGAGAGCTTTTGAAAGCACCTCGATTTTATCTCGCTGAAGCTCGACTTTTTTGTTGTAATCCTCGGACTTCGCCGAGAGGGCTTCGATACTGTCTTTGTTGTCGGAATACTGCGCCGATGTAAGCTTCGCCTCCGAAGCCGCTAAGCTCATTTGCCTTGAAATCTCGCTGAGCGCCGACTTAAATTCTTTTTCGCCGTCAACGGTGAGCTTCGCACCGATCTCCGACATACCTGCACTATTCGACATCAATCCCCCTCCTTATTTCTCGAAGTCCGTAAAAGGTTTCGTAATGCCGCCAAAGAGCAAGCAGTCTCTTTAGCGGCATTTGCCAAAATTCGCTATCCGAAAAGCCGAGCAGGCATACCGCTCGAAAGTACCATAGGTCAACATCAAATGCGTATGCCTGCTCATTCAGTTTTTTTCGGTTTTCTCGCTTTCGCCAAACTCGGCACATACAAGGTTATCAAGCTCGTTCTCGGCGGCGTTCTGTTCCTTTTTCGGAAAGGCTTCCAAAAGAACGATATAGGTCAACTCAATCATTTCTTCAAGCTTAGAGGAGCCTTGCGTCATCATTAAATATTCTGCGTCAACAGTAAATTCGTTCTTTCGCTGTTCTTTGTTCCGAGCTTTTATTTGCTGATTTAGAAGAATTGCAAACACTTCCAGCAAAAGCTCCGTGTTCTTCATTTGGTCGGAATCCTTGACCCTTGCCAATTCTTCGGCAAACTCGCCTATACCGCCGAAACGCTCGCTGATTTTCATTTGCGTCCAAACGGTATATTTGAGGTCGTACGTTTCTCCTCTCCATTCAAAAGGGTGTGCGAAATCTTCAACGTTGTTAATTATCCTTGCGTTCATTATTCGTCACCCCCGTTAACAAGCTTGCCGAGCGTTTTCTGATATGCAACAGCCTCCGAAGCTGTTGCAAACACAAATTCTCTCTTGTTGACCGCTCTGCCCTTTGAGTCAAGCATGAGAGGGTCGGAAACCGCCTTGCCGTTTATTGTGTGCGTGCCGAAGCTGAGTGTTTCGCCTTTTGTGGTGTAAGTCTCAGCAGGCTGGTCAAATTTGACTTTCGGATAAAAATTCAAAATAAACTTCTTTACTCCGTCAACGACAACGCCTCTGATTATCGAGAACCCGATATATTCCCCGTCTGTTTCCTCGGCGTAAGTAAGCGTTTCACTCGGAGTGCCCGAGCCGCCCGTTTCAACCGTTATGCCGAACATCAGCTCGGCGCAAGCAGAGGGAACAGTCGAAGTGCCGAGAGCAAGCGTTCTTGTCGAAACCTCGCTGCTGTTTTCCGCCTCGATATCGTCCGCATACAGCGTCACCCTCGATACCGTCGGCGTATCGATAAGCTGTATTGCTCTGCCGACAGCTTTCGGTTCACCGAAGCTGAGGATGCCCTCGTTTTCGGTTCGTTTATAAATCATCGGAAATTTAGCACTAATCAATGCCATTTTTTAATCCTCCGTTTCTTCGAGGCTTAAAACCTCGAGCGTAAAATGATAAAAGCCCGTGTCATTTTCATACGTCAACCGTCTGCCCCTTACAATAAGCTCCGTTTTTTGCAAAAGGGAAACGAGCTGTTTTCCAACCTTTTTCGCTGTCGCTTTGTCTTTTGTAAAAAAATGAACGTCTGCCGCAGTCGCAGATGACAGCTCCTCGTCATCTGCGTATCGGTCGGCCGTCGTCGATATTTCGTTCCACGTTATCCACTCACCTTGCACAGTAAGCGGATTCCCATTTTTGAAATACGCCTTGTTTCTGTCGTAAAAATCGGGAAAAATCACATACGGCAATTCTTTAAGCGCCGCCGTAAGCCTTGCTTCAACGCTCATCGGCACCCTCCTCATTCATTACCGCCTGCATAGCGGCTACAATTTCTTTCTTAACCGAATCGACAGCGGGGCGAATAAACGGTTCGGCCTTTCTTTTTGAAGTTCCGTACTCCTTTATCGCCGCTTTCTCGTTGTTTCTGACAGCCGTTCTTGACTTCGCAGGGTATTTTGCCGAGGGTGTCATTCGTTCATCGGTGCCCGCAAAAGAGATTTTGCAAATCCAGCCGCCGCTTTTTTCTTTTTCGGGCTTTTGTGCAGTGAGCGAATTTGCAAGCGTCCCCGTGTCTTTCGGCGTTCTTGCCCTTATCGCCGCAAGGACTATCGGTGCGGCACGCTCCAGCATTTTCGGAGCAAGCGTGTCGATATTCGAAATTCGAGATATTCTTTTTTGAAATTCGTCGGGAATTGAAAAATCAAATGTGCCCATTAAGGCACCGCTCTTTCACAGCTCAGCTCCACGATATCGGTGCTTTTTCGGTAGACCTTTTTGACCGTATATCTGAAGCCTTGGTATTCGAGCTTTGATTCGCCCGCATAATCCCACGCCGACACTTCAAACACCATTTCGGTTTTATAGCCGGCTTGGAGCGAGCCGAAAAATTCGGAACGTGTTGGCGATTTTGCCGCAGCGAAAACTCTGCGCCGTTCAATGTCCGCCGTACGCCAATTGCTTTCGCTGTCTTGCGCCGACACTTTTTCGGTCAGCAAAAAAATAAAATCATCCGTCGCTCCTCGCCTCCGTTCTTCTGTTGAGAAGCCGCTGTCTTATATTTTCCGGCATTCCCTCGCCTGTCTCCCTATGCCGATATTTCCACGCCGCATAGTCGGCGGCAAGCACAACATCTTTTGTTTCGCTCAGATTTAAGCGAGCGCCTCTGCCGTTAAGCTCCTCGACACATGCTTTCGCAAGCGTGAGAAAATAATAATCTCTTGCGGTGGAGCTGATGCCGATATCTAACTTCACGAGCTCAACAATTGCGCTGTAATCCTGCATCTTTAACCTCCAAAACAGGGGGGCGATAAGCTCGCTCCCTTAATTCATCAAGCAGTCGTATACTTGACCGTAACGGTGTATGTTCTCTTCACGGCGTTACCGTTTTCGACTTCAACTGTGACCGTGTTATTGCCGGCAGTAAAGGTAGCGTTGCCGCCCGACTTCACGACGGTTGCTCCGTTTTTAATCGTAACAGTCGCGTCGCTCTTGAGCGCAGTTGCCGTAACTTTGTTCGATGCCGTTGTTACCTCGGCTGTATAGTTAAGCGTGTCTTTATCAAAGGCGGGGAAAAGATTTGCCGTGCCGATAGTGAGAGCGGAAAGACTCACCCTTTCGGTATTGGCGGCATCACCGGCAAACATCGTTTCGCCCGCAGGTTCGGCGTTTCCGTAATTAACCACGCAAAAGCTGTTGCCGAAAACAGGTGCGCCGTCATATCTCGCATAGCCCGCAAATACAGTCTGATGCTGAATAAAGCGCACGTGCTCGGAAGAGCCGAGCGAAAGCCCCTTTCTTTCGGCAAGAAGATAGCTTTGACCGTAGCCGCCGACGATTTCTCTGTCGGGAATAAAATCGAGCTCGATAATTTCGCCGTCGTTGAACGGAAGAACGTTGTCAACAGACGACTTGAGTGCCGCCGCACTGTCGAACGCAAGAGCCTTCGCGTTAAGCTCGATTCTCGTCTTTCTGTTCATACACCAGAACGGTGATGCGTTTGTGCCGTTGCTTTCGGCAGCTCCGAGAGCTACGCCGAGAGCGGCGTAGAAATCAACGCCGTTTTTGTCGGCAAGGTCGAGCTTGAGCATATTGCTTGAGTGAAGGTCGGCCCATTCGGGAGCGGCAGCACCCCAGTCGGAGGGCTTTGAGGTCTGCGCAAGTCTCGCAACTATGCCGAGCGGCATTCCGTTTCCCTTTCCGTAAAGGATAGCCTTGTCAACCGCTCTGCCGATGCCGCCCGTGAGGAAGTCGATAATCGTTCCGAGAAAAGCCTCGTCGGTATCCTCGATGATTGAATTCGGGACGGGTACGAACGCCGACACCATGTATGAATTCATATCAATCGCTCGAAGGTCAATTCGGTCTTCGTTGAAACCTGCGACAGCCTCGGTCCAGACTGCTTCGGGAATGCTGCCCGTTACAGGCTGACGGGCGTTGCCGCCTATGGTCATACAGTTTACCTTGCTCAAAAGTTTTGATGATTCCCAGATATGTTCTCTTGCAATTCCCAAAAGAACCTGCGGAATGTTAAGCTCCGCACCGCTCACACCGCGCGTTTGCTTGCCGATGAGTTCTCTTGTTCTTGCGATAAACTCCTTAACGTCGTTTCTTGCGAGAATATTGCTTCTTGTTTCGGGCGAATATCCGCCGAAAATGCTTCTTTTTGCGTATTTTTCGTTCATAAAAACAGTCCTTTCCTCCTTGTTTTCACTGCCGGCAACCTCGGGCTCTTTGTTCTGAAGCTCCTCAACCTCTTCTTTAAGTTCCTCGATTTCAGATTCGAGACTTGCAATCTCTTCGTCAAGTCCGTCGAATTCTTCCCGGGCTTCCTCGAGCGCCTCCTCAACCATTCCGATATCTTCCTCGGTAACAGCCTCATCGAGTGCTTGACGAAGCTCGGTTATTTTGCCGTCTCTTTTTGTTTTCTTTTCGAGCAGAGCCGACAGTGCGGCTCTTTTCTGTTTAAGCTGAGCATTTAGCTTTAAGATTTTCAGCATTGTAAAGCCTCCAATTTCTCTTTTATTTTTCTTTTCCTCTCGGAAAAATGCTGTTCTTTGATTTTGTCGAGCTCCTTATTTCGGGCGGCGATTTCCGTGTCGCTGTAAAACGGGAATGTGCATACGCTTACCTCATACAGCTTGACTTTTTTAAGCGTACAAACAATACTTCCGTCCTCACGGTTCTCGATATCCTCATCGAGAATATCAAAGCCGAAAGAACATTGGTCAATGTCTCCACGCTTCACCCTTTCGTAAACATTCACCGCCTCGCTGTCCTCGGGGTTTATGACAATTCTTCCGAAAAGTCCTGTTTCATCGACAGAGAGTGTCAGCGTTCCCGCCTTGGTTCGGCCAAGCACCATGTGCGTTTGGTGGTCGAGCAAAGCTCTGACGTCACCTTCAAGTTCACCGTCAAAAGCATGTGGGGCAATTTTTTCAAAATAGCCCGCCCAGCCCTCGGCAAGCGAGTTGAATTTTGCAAAATACCCCTCGATGATAAGCTCCGAATTTTCGGAACGGGTTTGAAATCTTGATTTCGTGCAAGCACTTCGCTTATTCACCTTTTTTACCTCCGTTCAGTTTGTTTTGGTCTCCGAGCCTGTCTATGGGGATATAATTCTCAAGCGCTTGATATTCGTTCATGCCGTCAACATCAACCGGTGACAGTCCCAGCTCGTTTCTTGCCTCATTGCGGTTTATAATTCCCATGGCCGACATCTTCTCAATGTAGCCGATTTTGTCGGCAAGCGAATATTGCATAAGCGACCTCGAATTAAATTCGACATACCGTGTCGGCGAAGCTATAAGCTTCTTCGTAAGCTCCTGCTCGATAATTTTTGCAAACGACAACACCGTCGTTGCAATAAAGTTGTTGTAAGCGTCGAGGCTGAAATCTCCCACGCCGAGCATAAATGCCGGCATTCCGAAAGCCGCCGCAATTGTCCGCTTATTAAGCTCGATGCTCTCGCTTATCGCAAGATCCTTGAGTGTAAGAGGCTGTACTTTTTCAACCTCGATTTCGCCCGCAGGAATAAGCCACGGTTCGCCCGCCTCGGTTGTTTCTGTGTAGCTGTCAAGAATAGCTCTTCGCTTCTCTTTGTCCTCAAGCTCCTCGGAATCCGACTGTGTCGAAATAATAAGTCCGGGCTTCCATTTGCTTTTTAAGAACGCCGACGAAGTCGCCTGCGCCTGTGCCTGATCTCTGATGCACCGCTTAATCTGAGGTGTGAAGCCCTCGCCGACAAACGGATTTTCTTCGCTCGGGTTGAGGACGAAATGCAGCAGCTCGTCGGGAGCATAGACCTGTCCGTCAACCGTTATCGTGTACGCATCGAAGTTTGCTTTATTGAAGGAGACCCTGCTCATCGGTATCGGCAGGATTTCCTTAACAAAATCGCCCTCGACTCTCGGAAAAGCCACTGCGTTTCCGTAAATGCAAAGGTCTCGAACGACGTTGTATACGAATGTCTTTCGGGTCATCAAAGCGTTAGGCATGATGTCAAGCCGTCTCGAAAGTCCGTCCTTGATGCGCCTGTCCCCGTTCTCGCCGTTTTCCATAACCTTAACCGTCATGTTGCTGACAAGGTCGGCGATTTTGTTAACGGCTTGCCGCACCTCTTCGCTTTTATCGAGTGAAACATAACCCTCGGGTATTATTTCGTCCGGCAAGAGCTGAACAAGCCGCACAGGTGCGTCTCTCGTGTTTTGTCCTGCTTTTCTTCTTTTTGAAAATCGCATTTTTTCACCTCAAAACCAATTTTCGCTTTTATTCTCTTTGCTCATATTTTCAAGCAGCCGTATCGTTGCGAAAACGGCCGCATCGAACACATCTATTCGGTCGTGCTCCCCGACCTTTTCATACATCACCATTTCGTCCGTCTTTTCAATCGCTTTGACATTCGCAACGCAATATTCGAAAGGCTCGGCGTGAAAGTAATACAGTTGCCCGTTTTTCGCTTTTTGTTCAATAAATCGAAAACCCTCGGATTTTTTATAATAATATTGTGGCTGGTCAACGATTTTGAATTTACTCTTTTTCATGAGCATAAAATACTCACGGCAAAATTTTCTGTCGTGGCCGACTTCTTTAATTTTAAAGCCGTCGGCTCTTTTCTGCTTGAACCATGCAACCGGCTCGGCGTGATTGACCGTCGGATGATTGCTCATCGAAAGCCAGCCGTCGTCTTGCCACCCAAAAAGCG
Organism: uncultured Clostridium sp.; assembly: GCA_964400315.1. GTDB lineage: Bacteria > Bacillota > Clostridia > Oscillospirales > Acutalibacteraceae > CAG-177. Next base: position 12,378 of record CAYNUD010000001.1, read on the forward strand.
GAATAGAGTCCTCCTCCGCCTTTTCTTTTGCCTTGACAATCGGGAAAAAGCAATGCGGCAAAACAATCAACGTTTCTCCGTAAAGTCCGACAAGCGCCGTTGCCGTCAAGTCGTGAAGCTTCGAAAGGTCCGCGCCGCCGAACCATTTAACCGGCAGCTTTGCGGCTTCTTCGGGCGACCAGTTGTATTTTGCGTCCGAAGCGATAAATTCGCCGATGTCGAAGTAAGCTTTCATTGCCGACGTATACACGTTCAATGACTTGTTGAAAAACTCCTTTTTCGTTTGCGGGTCATTCTGTGCAAGGTAAGCATCGGCAAGAATGTCATCGGGCCGAATGCTTATGCCGTAACCGGGGTTCGCCGCTTCATGTACGGCGGGGTTTAAGAAATCCACATTGCCGTGCTCATCTTCGTCCGCTTTGCAAACGAAGATAAAAAGCTCTTCGGCTTCAACCGTGCCGTCAAGCACCTTTTCGCAATATTTCAATCGCCTGTAGCAATAGCTGTTCACGCTGTCGCCGGCTGTTGAAATGCCAATCATCAGCTTGTTGGTGTACGCCTTCATAGCATCCTTGATGATTGAATATTGCTTCGGCGACTTGTAAGCGTGAAGCTCGTCGGCAATGGCAATGTTGCAGTTGAGTGAATCGTGCGCATCGGGGTTAGCCGCAAGAGCTCTTATGTAAATCGAGCCGTCGGCACCTATTTCGCCCGAAATGCTATGCTCTTGATTGTTGTCGAGAATGCGAAAATTCCGCTCCTCGCCCATTGCTCGAAGATTATATCGAATGAAACCGAACGACTGCATTGACTGCTGCATCGCAGCGGCGGTGATATACGCAGTTGCTCCGCTGCGCCGTTCCAAAACAGACAACGCCCAAACCAACGCCGCCGCAAAGGTTGTTTTTATATTTTTCCTCGGGATAAAAATAAAAGCTTCCTTGAAACGGCGGATTTTAGTGCCTTTAATCTTGAAAGCAAGCAAGTTGTAAATGATGAATTTGTGGTAATCGGTAAGCAGAAAAGGCTTGCCTCTGAGCGGTGCGCCGTCAATCGTTTCGCCCTTTTCGTGAACGAAAGTCATTTCAATCAGCCCGATGACAAATTCTGCATCTTTGGGCTCAAACGAATATTTCGGATTTTCAAGGTCGGCAAAAAAGCGATCAACAGCTTGCTTCAAAGTCTTGCAGGCGTTTTTCTTGCCGGAGCGAACAGCCTCGGCATACGCGAATACCGTCGCTTTGTTTTTGAAAACTTCCTTAGCCAAGCGCTTTCAACGCCTTTTCAAGTGCTGACTCTTCTTCTTCCTTTTCAACCTCGGTCTTGAAGTAAATTTTCGGATTCAGACACAGCCTGTCCGAATATTGCAAAATGTCTTTTCGCAGGTTTTCAAGCTCCGAAACAACAGGCGATTTTTTCACGTCGCCGCTGTTTGTTTTTGCGGTCACGGCATAACCGCTTTTTTTATAAATAACGGTCAGTCGGCGATACTGCTCGAGAAGTTCCGAATAAATATCAAGGACGTCGTCAAACTCGGGCTTATAAACGCCGATTTTTTGCATTTGCTTTTTTGCGTTTTTCTTAATTGATTCTTTCAAAACCGCCCGTGCCAAGCCCTCACCTCCGAATTTTTTTGAAAAATTCCGCTCTATTGGAAAGAGTCCTCCCTCCGCGGTCGAAAACTCCCTCAAAAATCATTTTCGACCCGGGGGGATTGTTTTTGATTTTAGATTTTCGCCGTGCCGGGTAAGCTCCCCCGTCTCTCTGTCATGCATAAGCTCGTGTGCTGCCGCTGAAAGTGAAATCAGGTTCCAATCTTCCCATGCATATTCGGGATAATCTTTTGCCGGGTAGATATGATGCACTCTTGTTGCTTCAACGTTTTTTCCGTAGCGTTTAGAGTACCGGCAAAGGTACCCGTCTCTTTTCAAGACATAAGCTCGCTTCTTTTTCCAGCGAGCCGAATGATAGTCAAACATTATTTTCCTACCCTCATACCCTGTACGGACATTGTGCCGCACCTTACCGTCATTTCGACGGTATCAGCATATCACCTTTCGCACGCCCCTGTGTTACCTTTTTAATTTGTCAAGATGACAAAAAAACGCTCTTCTGTATTTTTCGTAAAAATTGCGGCGGCCGCACGGAGGAATAAGCGGCACCCGTTCATATGATGCACCCTTGGTAACGGAATACATCAAAAACGGCAACACGCCTCTGTCCTCTCCGCAGGCAAGCTGTGCGGCACGCTCTATAAGCTCCGTATCTCGGACATACCTTTCCCGAAGCTCGGTTATCCTTTCCGGAGCACTTTCCCCGTTTGCTCCACTTGCACTCTTTCCGCCGCTTGCTCTGAGAGACATATCCATACAGTCAATCGCTTTCTTTCGCATTTCGTCATACTGCAAGCAAAAATATCTCAGCTCGACATATCTGTTCGGTGAAATTTCGTATCTGTTTTGCTCCCCGATTTTGTATTTTCTCATTTTGTACTCCCTTCAAGCTAAAACTTTACACATTTACAAGGCTTTTCAAACGACATTCAAATTTGTCGCTTTTTTCTTTCTTTTCGGTGGTTCTTTTTGTTCTAAAGGAACTTTTATATACTTAAACCATAAATAACCGTATATAGTCTCTAAGCTTTCAACAAGCTCATAGCCCTGCGGTGCCGCAGGCGCTCTCATGCTTGAGTAATTTCTTTTTATTTCTTTTGGTTCTTCCTCGACGGGTCGAACGAAATTTCTTGTCATTTTATATCTGTGTCCGCCCTGTTCCGGCGTCCAATGCTCAAACAAGTAAACCGCAAGCCCAGTGTAATCTTGACCGCAATCGGTTTTGTTGTAAAAATTATGTTCTCTCAAAAACTGAACATCAACTACGCTGCCATAAAACCATTGTTTCCTTATATACTCCTCGGGAACGCCTTTCGAAACCATATGCATATGAATTCTGTTTGTGTGCTTTCCTCTTCCCATGTGAATTGTTATGACCGCCTCGGGATAACGATACCTGAGGCGGTTGTAATATCTGTCTCGAATAATTCGAGCTTCTTCAAACGTGTGTACTTCGCTTGCAAGGTCAAAGGTGAGGGTGCTGTATAGCGAGCTCGAATCAAAAGTCGCGTTAAAAATGCGAACAAAGCGACGGCGGGCAATGCCGTCACGATGTTGCTTTCTTTGTTCTTCGTTTTCAAAGCGCAGTCTTTTGTCGGGATTTTTCAAAGACCTACAGCCGTCGGGAATGGTATATATCTCTTGTTCAAGCACGGTGCCCGAAAAGGTTCTTTTTTTAATTCTCATTTTTTACCCTCACCTCGCCTCGCTCCACTCGCCTCATACAAGTGTAGGTACAAACATAGTTGTTTTCTCTGTCCTTTCCGATTTTCCAAACGTGCTCCGGCGCAGGTCTGAAGACCTTGCCGCACACAGGGCACCGGCGTTCTTTTTGCTTTTGTTCCTCAACAATCGTATCAATGCTGCTCCACATATTAAGTCCTCAGAGTTCGTTTATTTCCTCGGCGATTTTCTTTGCGGCCGAGAGCGTAAAGCCGTACAGTCCGCCCAGCCGGCTTGCCGCGGCTACAATTGCCGTGCCGTAAATGTCATCTTCCGCCGACGGCAAAAGCGCGAAATAAGTCGCACGTTCATTAACGTGCAGTTCTTTCTTTTTTCTTGAGCCGACAGAGAACATAACGGCTCGCTCGCCGTCAAATTCGCAATTATCTTTTTTTATCATCATTCCGAGTCTTGTGTTTATAAACTCCGCCGCCTGTTCAATCGTGCCGAAACAAAGCTCATGTGCCGGCTTATGCAGCGGAATGACTACCATATACCTTTTTGCCATTATTCACTCATCTTCCTGTCCGTCTATGTATTTTTGGTATTCAATTGTTTTTTTGAGCATTCCCCGCCGTTCGTGTGTTGCGAAACAATACCGGCTTTATTTAATTTTTCTTGTTGAACGGCAGGGCATAATCACCAATTTGGAGCGTTTTTGCTCAACTGAACCGCCGCATCGGTGACGGCTCTGAGCTGTGAAAGGCTCATTCCCTTCATTTCGTCAATTACTCTTTGCAGCGGACGGCCACCGCCGACCTCTCTCGATGCCGAAAGAAGCCGCTCATCATAAGGGTCGCTTACTTCGACGAACAAGCAGTCTTCGCCCACTGCGGCGGCAATAACCTCTTGAAGCCCGATTATATCGTCACTGTCGTGAATTCTTTTTATTTGACATTTCATTTCAATAATCATGCTCTTCGCCTCTTTTGAGCAGTTTTTGAAGATTTTGTGCATTATCTTTCGTCATGCCTATCGTGAATCCTTTGTTGAAAAATACATACGCCTTTTTTTCGTCGTTGCTGAATACATAAACCTTGTCTGTCACAAAGAACGGTCTGACTTTATAAGTTCCGAGTTCTTCTTCTACTTTGCGGAACACGCCGAGCGTGTTGCTCGCCGAATGAATTACCGGGGCTTCTCCCGCTTTTTTGACAACATACCACGCACCGGGACTTAACTGACGTTCCATTCGGTCTTTCATTATGCTTCGACAGCAAGTAACGGTGCTGAGCAAATCGCACTTGCAACAGCAATTTCTGCAACACTCCATGCACACCTTATTGCCCTCGCACCACATTATGTTGTTAATTTCTTTTCCGCAAACGGAACACTTAACCTTAGTCATTGCACATTACCCAGATAGTGTCGCAGATTTTTTCCAAGGTATCTAAACGAGTGTCAAAGATTTCAAGAGTTACATCCAAAGCGCCTTCCTCAAGCTCGTTTCTCTCGAGAGCAGCCGCACACACAAGCAAGGTTTTGTTTGCGTTTCTCAGAGCAGTTATTAAATCAAACTCATCTTGTGTGAGCTCTTTTATTTCAAAGTTATTTTCGAGCATTACTGTTCCTCCAATCGTTAATAAGTCGCACGGGCATATGCGCCGTGTCGTTTTTGATTTTTTCGCCGTAAATACGCCTGCGGAGTGCGGGAATGCTTTTGACCGCCCAACGCAGAATTTTTCGAGCCGTTCGGCGTTCCCAAGCGGCTATCCTTCGGTCATTGAACATCAAGAAAATCGCAATGACGACAAGCGCAAAGTCAATTAAGGTGCGCACGGTGTCCGATGTGTTCATTTTTTCACTCCTTCCGTAAAGGCTCGCAGGTCGTCTCGGTTGAATTTGAAGCATTTACCAAGGCGAAAGCTCTTTAACACGCCTGCACTTGCGAGCTTGATTATCGTTGATTCCGAGCAGTCGAACAATCGAGCTGCTTCGGGACTGCCGAGTATCAGCGGCACGTCCTCCCAGCGCAAATACGGCTTCGGTCCTTTTAACACGGGTATTCCTCCTTAATTGTAATTGCTCAAGTATGTAGTTATAATTCTTGTGATTTTCACATCACCATTTCTTTTTACTTGTGAAAACACAAGTTAGTGGTCAAAAAAATAACTTGAAACTTCATCCAGCTCGACGTCCATTAAATTCATTATGCTTCGCATTTCCGATTGTTTAAATTCCGACTTACTTTTCAGCTTCTTATTAAGTGTGCATTCGCTTAATCCGATTTTAGCAGCAAGCTCAGACTGCGTGAAGCCCTTTTCACGCAGTCTGCCGAGCAGTTTTGAATAATCATAACTCATCTCTTTCGCCTCCCGAGTATAAGGGCAATAACACATATGTCGCAGAGCATAATTGCAACGCAACAAAGCATTTTGGGCACATTCATTGTTTTTCCTCCTGTATATATAATTTTATATTGACAATGAGAGCAAAATATATTATCCTAATGAGGGGGATTGCTCCCCCTCGGCTTATTCAAGCAGCATTTTGATTAACTCAATTGCCGTCTTAATTAAGCTCAGGACTGCGGTCGCAAGAAGAACCTTTTCGGTGTCGGTTGGCTTCTTGCGGCTGTTTTTATTTTGCCTTCTCATTGTGTTCACCTCCTTGTTGTGATTTCATTATAGCACTTGTGAAAACACAAGTCAATACTTTTCTTGAAGTTTTCGCAAGTTTTTTTGAAAAAAACTTGCGTTTTATTAAATAATATGTTATTATCTATACAAAGGAGGTGGATACCGTTGTCTAACTTTAAATACAAATTAAACGAAGCGTTAGAAATACGAAACATGACCGCAGCCGAATTATCTCGGCGGTCGGGCATTGATGAAGGCACACTGAGCAATTATAGAAAAGGAAAATACGAGCCAAAACAGCAGAAATTAGAAGCCATTTCGCAAGCTCTCCGTGTCTCCATCCCGTGGCTCATGGGTGCCGACGTTCCCATGGAAAAAAGCTACGACCATGTAATCCCCGACGGCTTCCTGCCGCCGCCCAAAACCGTAAAGCGTCCCCGCCTCGGCTCCATATCCTGCGGCGAGCCTATAATGAGTGAAGAGAACTTTGACGGCTACGACGACGTTCCCTCTGCCGTTCACTGCGACTTCACGTTAGTCGCTCAAGGCGACAGTATGACGGGCGCGGGAATTTTCGACGGCGACGTTGTATATATAAGGCAGCAGCCCATTGTCGAAAACGGTGAAATTGCCGCCGTTTTGGTTGACGGTTGTGAAAAACTCCTCAAGCGTGTTTACTTCACTCAAAACAGCGTTGTGCTGCAAGCCGAAAACCCCGCATATCCGCCACTGTCCTTCTTTGGTGACGAGATGAACGGTATTCAAATCATCGGAAAAGCTACGGGGTTTACTCGAACATTCAATAAAAAAAGGTGAAAGCAAAATTCACCCGAATAATAATGCTTATAATGAACAAAGGAAGTGCAATCAAACTATGTTAAAGAAAATTTTAATCGCTGCGGTCGTTCTGCTTATTATTGTCAGCGGTATACGTTCCTGTGCCAAAGGTGACGACGAAGAAACAACCACAACAACCGCTCCGTCATCAACGACTTCGCTCTTCGACGATGAAATTCCGTGGGACGACGAAACGGAAACCACCGATGCCGAAACGACGACACAAGCCGAAACAATAGAAGTTGAAACCACCGAAAAAGCTACGGAAGTTAAACCCACCGAAAAGAAAACAGAAAAAGCTACCGAAAAGAAGACGGAAAAGGCTACCGAGAAGAGAACCGAGAAGCAAACAAAAAAGCCTGCCGAAAAAACGACCAAAACGCAAACCACTAAATCCGCTTCACAGCAGACATACATACTCAATACAAATACGAAAAAATTTCACAAGCCAAGCTGCTCTTCCTGCAAAAAAATCGCCGAGGATAACAAAGAAAGCTTTGTCGGAGACCGTGCCGACCTTATCGCCAAAGGTTACGATCCCTGCGGCAACTGTCATCCGTAACTCCCCGCACCGCTTGAGAATATAAGTTATACCCAAAAAACAAAAAATCCCCATTTTAACCGTGTCGATTTCGAGGCGGTTAAAAATGAAGCCGGTTCTAACGGTTTTGTTCTGTCCCCTCAAAAGTGGATAAGCACAACAAACGCAACCGGCATTGTTTCAAAGTCCGGCAGATACGGCGGGGGCACTTTTGCTCATAAGGACATTGCACTTTCTGCGTGCCGTAAATAGGCTGTTTTAGCATTTTTACGTACATATTCTAAAAATTAGCGTAAAAAATTTTTTGATTTTTGTTGACAAAACCGTTTGGGCTGTATATAATAAAAATGTAATCGAAGTTCATTTTGATTACCGTTTTGTTAAACAGACCTACGGTAGTAAGCTTCCCACGATAGGGGAAACGCAGAATCCGCAGGTCTTATTTTTATAATTCAAGGAGAAATTTTATGGTTAAAACCGCAATTCTTGTTGACGGTGGCTTTTACAGAAGACGAGCCCGAAAGCTCTGGGGAGAAAAAACAAGCTCCGACCGTGCCAATGAATTATACGCCTATTGTCAAGCACATCTTAACGATAAGCACGAAACAAGAAATCTCTATCGAATATTCTACTATGATTGCCCTCCGCTCGAAAAAACATTGTATCATCCGCTTACTCAAAAGAATGTGGATATGAAACGTACCGATACTTACAAATGGACTGTAGACTTTTTAGAACAGCTCCGGCAGAAGCGAAAGGTTGCGTTGAGATTAGGAAAACTCTCGGACAACAAAACAGGATATTTGTTAAAGCCCGAAATCGTTAAAAAGCTGTGTTCCGGTGCTATAAAAATCGAAGACTTGTCGGAAGAAAACTTTGACATAGCCATAGAACAAAAAGGCGTAGATATGAAGATTGGTATTGACATAGCTTCTTTAGCTTACAAGAAACAGGTAGACCAAATCATACTTATTTCAGGTGACAGTGATTTCGTGCCTGCGGCAAAGCTTGCCCGTCGTGAAGGAATAGATTTTATCCTTGACCCGATGTGGGCAGACATAAAAGAAGATTTACACGAACACATTGACGGCCTCAAATCAAATTGGAAAAAGAAAGATTAAAATAAAAAATCCCCCGGTGCTGGAACACCGGGAGACGAGATACCAAACCGCTCAGACCGTTACATCAAGGGATTGGTGTATCTATTATACACCGTTCCCCGCCGAAAAGTCAAGCAAATAACACAAAGGGGAATGATTATGCCGAAAAAATCAAACGCAAAGCGTTCCGACGGCAGAATAGCCGTTCAAATTTACCTCGGTAAAGACGAAAACGGCAAACGAAAATACAAAACCGTTTACGGCTCGACCCAAAAGGAAGCCAACCGCAAGGCCGACGAAATCCGTGCCATGCTCGGAAAAGGGCTGGACGTGACGGCACAAAACGACACGTTCGGAACATGGTGTGAAAGATGGTTGAAGTGCAAAAAGGCCGAGGTAAGCGCCGGTCATTACGGCAATCTCGTAAGCACGACAAAGCATCTCGAACCGTTAAAGTACCGTGCCTTATCCGATATACGTTTCTTCGATGTCGCCGATATTATCAACAATCTTGCAGTAAGCAACCCAAGCACCGGTAAGCCGGCAAGTAAAAAACTGCTGACCGACATCAAGTCGATAACAGCTCAAATTTTCAACCTTGCGATTGACAATCGTATCATCGATTATAACCCCGCTCAAAATGTCAAAATCCCGAAAACGGCAACCAAATCGCGCAGAATGCCGATTGATGATGAGCAAATAGCATGGATTGAAAACACCCCTCACCGTGCCCAAAGTGCCGCCATGCTTATGCTTTTCGCCGGACTGCGCCGAGGCGAGGTTGTCGCCTTAACTTGGAATGATATCAACTTTGATGACGGCACCTTGACCGTAAACAAAAGCGTAGAATATATTGCAAATTTCCCGCACATAAAACCCTGCGCCAAAACAGAGGCGGGAAACAGAATAATACCGCTCCCGACGCTTCTTTTGTCATATTTAAGAAATCAGCCGAGAAGCAGCCTCTACATTTGTCCCGATGCAAGCGGCAAAATCATGACGGCAGGAGCGTGGAGAAGGATGTGGGAGTCATATATGGCAGACCTTGATATCAAGTACGGCGTACGGCTGAGACCGACAAAAAGCAAGTATGACCCTTTTAAAGGGAATACGGTAATCAAGACTTTCACCGCCCATCAGCTCCGTCATACATACGCCACCATGCTCTACGACGCAGGCGTTGATATACTGACGGCAAAAGAACTTTTAGGACATAAGGACATTAAAACCACCCTCGACATTTATACTCATCTTTCACGCACGCGCAAGAAAAAATCTATCGTCGCACTGGACCAATTTATCTCTTGCACTTCTAACGCACGACAAATATCTTTCGAATGCAAGTCAAATGCAAGTCAAGCAATTTGATAAAACGTTGATACACAAACGCTTTTCACGATTTGCCCTGTGCTTCCGATTCTGAAGAACGGGGGTTCGAATCCCTTCGAGCGGGCCAAAAGAGTTGACATCCTTGCGATGTCGGCTCTTTTTTTACAAGAGAGGGATTCGAAGGACGAGCGGTACAGAGCAACAGTCCGGTGGACTGTTGTGACCGCGAGCGACCAAGCCGCCGCAGCGGCGCGAGTCGAATCCCTTCGAGCGGGCCAAAAGAGTTGACACCCTTGCGATGTCGGCTCTTTTTCATCAGTCCGCTTCATCAAAATTCGGTGTTATCAAAAGTGTGGAAAAAAGCATTGAGATTTTCGTCAATATATGATATAATCATTTTGTATGTTGATAAAAGGTTGGTGACGGTGTGAAAAAACAAATAAATCGCGAATTGATTTTGCAAATCATCACCGTTGCCGTTTCCGCTTTACTGATACTTACCGCCTATTCATATATTGTCGGCGACGGAACCATTTTCAAAGGAAAAATGGAGGGTGAAACGATACGGGCAAGGGTTATTCGAGTGGTTGACACCAAAGTTGAAAACGTCAGCGGAGAAAATGAGATTATCACCGTCAGCTTCAAGGCAAAAGCACTGAATACCGACCTTCGCGGCAAAACGCTCAACGTAATTCAGGAAATCGACCGTTCCTACGCTTTCAGCCCGAGTCAAGTAAAGCAAAATGACACTGTTCTGCTCGAAAGTTATACCGAAAACGGCGAAAAGCTCTACTATTTCGGTGATTTCGTGAGGATAACTCCTCTCATTTGGCTTCTCGTGATATTCTGTGTGCTCGTTATAGTTTTTTCTAAAACACAGGGTGTAAAAACGATTGTATCGCTCGGGCTTACCTGTATGTCGGTCTTTTTTGTTTTGATTCCCGCAATTTTGAACGGTCACAACATTTATTTCTGGTCGATTATCGTTTGCATTTATATGACGGTGATGACCCTTGCTATAATCAGCGGATACAATAAAAAAGCTCTTTGCGCCTGTATAGGTTGTATGAGCGGTGTTTTGTGCTCGGGCCTGATAGTGCTTGTTATGGATAAATTCTTAAATCTCACGGGGATGCTCGAAGAGGAATCAATATATCTTCTCCAGCTCTACCCCGACAATCCGATAAATCTCAAGGCAATAATCTTTGCCATGATAATCGTCGGTGCTGTCGGAGCAGTCATGGACGTTTCGATGTCCATATCGTCTTCGCTTTATGAATTAAAGCAAAAATCGCCTTCGATAAAGCCGACTGAGCTTATGCGTTCGGGCTTTACAATAGGCAGAGATATGATGGGTACCATGGCAAACACGCTTGTGCTTGCGTATATAGGCAGTTCACTGACCTGCGTACTGCTCATGGTCGCATACAACGCCAATATCGAGCAGGTCATAAACAAAGAGGTTATTATCGCCGAGATTTTGCAGGCTCTTGCGGGCAGTATGGGAATGCTGCTCACCCTGCCTCTTACAAGTGCGATATGTGCCGTTATATACTACAGGAAAGAGGGGTCTGTAAATGCCTCTGACAAAAATGAGTCCGCTTCTGGAAAAAGCGGCGAATGAGGGCTATGCCGTCGGCAGCTTCAGCGTTGCCAATATGGAGATGGTTCTCGGAGTTTTAAAAGCGGTTGAAGAAACCGAAAGCCCCGCCATAATTCAAATAGCCGAGGTGCGACTTAAACAATCGCCTCTTGAATTGATAGGTCCTCTTATGGTTGCGGCGGCGAAGAATTGCAAAATGCCCGTTGCCGTTCATTTTGACCACGGCAAAACCGAAGAGAAAATATCGGAAGCTCTTGAAATGGGCTTCACCAGCGTTATGTTCGACGGTTCGCATCTTCCGCTTGAAGAGAATGCGGCAAGAACCCGTGCAATTAACGACATTGCGAAAAAATACGGTGCCGATTGCGAGGGCGAAATCGGCTGTGTCGGCGGCAGTGAGGACGGAAGTGAAGATATCGCGATAAACTGCACCTCCCCCGACGAAGCTCTCAAATTTTACGAAAAGACGGATGTTGATGCTTTGGCGGTTGCAATAGGCAATGCTCACGGCAACTACAAACAGACTCCGAAGTTGCGTTTCGACATTCTCGAAAAAACCGCAGGTCTTGTTCCCGTTCCGCTTGTTCTTCACGGCGGTACAGGTATTCTTCCCGACGACTTCAGAAAATGCGTGAAGCTCGGTATAAGAAAAATCAACATTGCCACCGCAACATTTGACAGTGTTGAAAACAACGTATGCAATGCATACAAAAACGGCAAAATCAACGGATATTATGATTTGCAGGCATCGGAGGTTGAAGGCGCATACAGAAATGCAATGCGCCACATCGAAATCTTCGGCTGTGCCGGCAAAGGCGTGAAGTAAGGCTTTGTGCCCTGCAAGCGACTTTAAGCCGCAAAGCACCGAAAACACGACATAAAGTAATTACTGATTAAATCTGTCGCGCGTGATTTGGTCAGTAATTGCTTCGGGCGAGTTCGGATGCGTTGGTTGCGACTAAAAATATAAAAACAATATTGAAAGGTGATATACATGAGCTACATTAAATTTGACAATTCAAAGGCACTCGACGTTATTCCCATAGGCAGAATAGCTATCGACTTCAACCCCACCGATATGAACAAGCCGCTCTCCGAGAGCAGTAATTTCAACAAGTACGTCGGCGGTTCGCCCGCAAATATTGCGGTAGGTCTTGCAAGACTCGGGGCGAAGTGCGGCTTCATTGCCCGTGTTTCCGACGACCAATTCGGTGACTATGTTGAAAATTATTTCAAAGCCGACGGCATTGACGTTTCACACGTTTTCCGCTGTGAAAACGGCGAGAATCTCGGACTTACTTTTACCGAAATTCTAAGCCCCACTCAGAGCAGTATTCTTATGTACCGTGACGGCGTTGCCGACCTTCAGGTTTGCGTTGACGACGTTGACGAGGAATACATCAAGCAGGCCAAGGCTGTCGTTATCTCCGGTACCGCTCTTTGTGCAAGCCCCTCAAGAGAAGCGGCTCTCAAAACTCTTTTCCTTGCAAAGAAAAACGGCGTAGTTGTTATTTTCGACATCGACTACAGAAGCTACACATGGAAGAACAACGACGAAATTTCGCTTTATTATTCAATCGCCGCAAAGAACAGCGACATCATTCTCGGTTCGAGAGAGGAATTTGACCTCACCGAAGCTCTCGAAGGCATATGTGCAAACGACGAGGAGTCGGCGGCTCGCTGGTTCGGCTACGGCAACAAAATCGTTATCATCAAGCATGGCAAGGAAGGCTCCGTTGCTTATCTTGACGACGGCTCGGCATACAAGGTTAAGCCTTTCCCCGTAAAGATGCTCAAAGGCTTCGGCGGCGGCGACGGCTATGCTTCGGCATTCATTTATTCACTTCTTCAAGGCAAGAGCGTACCCGATGCACTCGAATTTGCAACAGCTTCCGCTTCAATGCTTGTTTCCGCGCATAGTTGCTCTGCGGCAATGCCCTCAGCCGATGCAGTACAGGAATTTATAGATAAGATAAAGCCAACCTCAGGTGAGGTTATCGAGAAGATTAAATAATTTTCGGGAGAAAAATAAAATGAAAAAGCTCATAAGTGTTTTTCTTGCACTTTTAATCGTTTTCGGCACTTCCTGCTTCGCCTTTGCGACGGATGCTTCGGACTCACTGAGATTCGATTCCGACGGCAAATTTAGAATTCTTATGATAAACGACACTCAGGATGTCGGAAAGGGTAGCAGAAGCGAAACGGCGGCATTCATCAATGCGGCTCTCGACCGTGACAAACCCGACCTTGTGGTGTTTGTCGGCGACCAGCTTGCGGATATGTATCCGAACGCCACAAAAGAGGATTACAAGCTCGCTATCGACAAGATAATCAAGCCCCTGCAAGAGCGAAATGTTCCTTTTCTTGTCACTCTCGGCAACCATGACCACGACCGTGCCGACGTTATGAGTGAGGACGAAATGTTCGAGGTCTACGCATCATATGACAATTGTCTTGCGATAAAGGGAAGCAATGACCCGTTCACCTACAACGTTCCTGTCTATTCATCAAACGGTGATTCTGTTAAGTTCAACATCTACATGATGGATACCAACAACAAAAAGGACGGCGGCTATGAGGGCATTCGTGCTTCTCAGCTTGAATGGTATAACCAAACCTCGGCGGCTCTTAAAGCGGCAAACGGCGGCAAACCGGTCCCCTCTCTGTTGTTCCAGCACGTTCCCGTTAAGGAGGTTTATTCCTTGTTTACGGAATGCAAATGGTATGATGAAAATGCGGTTTATTCAAGCAGAGACAGTAAATGGTATATTCTCAATGAGAATATGGCAAGCGGTGACCTCGGCGAAGCCCCGTGCTCCGAGAATTTCGACGTGCAGACAGGTCAGTATCAGGCTTGGGTTGAAAACGGCGATATCATCGGCGCATTCTTTGCCCACGACCATGTGAACAATTTTATCGGCACAACCGATGACGGCATAACAATGGGCTACAACGGCGGTACGGGCTTTCGCGCTTACGGAGCCGATTGCGGCAGAACCATGAGGGTGTTCGATATCTGTGAAAACGATGTTGAAAATTACGACACTCACCTCATCTATTATCAGGATTTGGTGGGAAAGAAGGGCGGAAATTTATTCTTTGATACATTTTCCCCCTCATTTCTCAACTCACTTATGAAAATAGCTTATTTCTTCTTCGGATGGGTAATAAACCTTGCAAAAGCGTAGCCACATAAATTCAAGAGCTTTCGGTTTTCGGCCGAAAGCTCTTGTTTTTTATCGCTTAATCCAATTCAAACTGTCCCGTATAGAGCTGATAGTATTTGCCCTGCTCGGCAATAAGCTCATCATGATTGCCGCGTTCTATTATCTCTCCGTGTTCAAGAACCATAATGGCATTGGAATTTCGCACAGTGGAAAGTCTGTGAGCAATAACGAATACCGTTCTGCCCTCCATAAGCTTATCCATCCCCTTTTCGATAAGCCTTTCGGTTCTTGTATCTATAGAGCTTGTCGCTTCGTCGAGAATAAGCACAGGTGGGTCTGCAACGGCAGCTCTCGCTATGGCAAGAAGCTGTCTTTGACCCTGCGAAAGATTTGCGCCGTCGCCCGTAATCACCGTATCGTAGCCATCGGGCAAACGTGTTATAAAAGAATCGGCGTTTGCGAGCTTTGCGGCCGCAACGATTTCTTCGTCCGTAGCATCAAGTCTGCCGTAGGCAATGTTGTCTCTGACCGTACCGGTGAAAAGATGCGTATCCTGTAGCACCATGCCCATGGAACGGCGCAGATCCGATTTTACTATCTTCTTGATATTTATCCCATCATAGGTTATCTTACCTTCGGCAACATCATAGAATCTGTTTACAAGATTGGTTATCGTGGTCTTACCAGCACCCGTCGAGCCGACAAAGGCTATTTTTTGACCCGGCTTTGCATAGAGAGAAACATTCTTCAAAACCGTCTTTTTGCCGTCATAACTGAATGTGACATTGTGAAAACGGACATCACCCCTCCATTCCGTGTAGGTCAGCGTACCGTCTGAGTGCGGATGCTTCCATGCCCACATTCCTGTGCGTTCATTGCATTCGGTAAGGCTTCCGTCGGAGTTCTTCTTTGCATTTACAAGCGTAACGTAGCCGTCATCCTCCTCGACGGGCAAATCAATTATTTCGAAAATTCTCTCCGCACCCGCAAGTGCCATGATGATATTATTAAACTGCTGTGATATCTGCGTTATCGGCTGGAAAAACTGCTTCGTATAAGTCATAAAGGAAAGCAACGTACCGACTGTGATTGCAAAGAACGATTCCTCGGGAAGTGCGATTATCAATGCCGAACCGAGCATCGCAACGGCGGCGTAAGAAAGATAGGATATATTACCCATTATCGGCATGAGAATGCTTGCAAAGGTATGTGCATTCGTTGCCGCGTGGCGGAGCTTTCCGTTAATTTTTTTGAAATCCGAATTTGCCTTTTGCTCATGGCAGAAAACTTTTACAACCTTTTGCCCTTCAATAAATTCTTCGATATATCCGTTGACATCGCCGACACATTTTTGCTGTTCTCTAAAATATTTTGCGCTCTTTCCGCCGAGTATTTTAATTGCCGTGAACGAAAACACGAGCATAAGCAATACAACGAGCATGAGCAACGGACTGAGGGTAAGCATAACCGTAAATGTCGCAATGACCGTTACAACAGAGGAAACAAGTTGTACGAGACTTTGACTTATGCACTCTCTCAGCGTATCGACATCGTTTATATATCGGCTCATCAGCTCGCCGTGGGTATGCTTATCAAAAAAACTTACGGGCAAATCCTGCATATGATTAAACAAATCGGCTCTTATGATATTCAGCGTATTCTGTGAAACCTGAAGCATTATTCTCGAATATCCGAAAGAAGCAAGTACACCGGAAATATATACTCCCGCAAGTACGGCAAGCGTTTTTGCAAGCGGCGCAAGCAATTCACGGGTGATTTCACTGCCGATTATCGGAAGAAGATAATCGTCCGTAATGCTTTTTATGAAATATGTGCCCGCAATTCCCGCAAGCGAACTGATAATAACAAGCAGGAAAACCGGTATAAACAGCTTTTTCGATTTTCCGAGATAACCGAGCAGTCTTTTGAAGGTTGCTACGGTATTCTTCGGCTTTTGAAATCCCTTATTTTTTACGGGCGCCATTATGCCACGCTCCCTTCCTGCTGTGATTTGTAAACCTCGGTATATATTTCGTTTGTACCGAGCAATTCATCATGCGTTCCGACGGCGTTGATTTTTCCGTCGTCAAGCACTATTATTCTGTCCGCATGCTCAACCGAGCTTATCCGCTGAGCAACTATAATTGTGGTGATATCACCGTGATTCTCCTTGAAACCGCTTCGAATTTTGGCATCGGTAGCCGTGTCCACGGCGCTTGTGCTGTCGTCAAGTATGAGCACCTTGGGCGATTTGAGCAATGCTCTTGCAATGCAAATTCTCTGCTTCTGACCGCCCGAAAGATTAGCTCCGCCTTGACCGAGATAAGTGTCGTAGCCGTCGGGGAAAGCCGTTATGAAGTCGTGCGCCTGTGCCGTCTTGCACGCCTGCTCTATCTGCTCACGGGTCGCATCTTCGTTGCCCCAACGCAAATTTTCTTCGATTGTTCCCGAGAAAAGAACATTCACCTGCAACACCATTGCAACTGCATTGCGAAGCTTATCAAGCGTATACTCTTTAACAGAATGACCGCCGACGCGCACATCTCCCTCGGTGACATCGTACAATCTCGGTATAAGCTGAACAAGCGTTGTTTTTGCCGAACCCGTGCCGCCGATAATTCCCACCGTTTCACCCGAGCGAATGTGCAGATTGATATTGTCAAGCACATTTTTTTTGCCGTCCGCTTTATATTTGAAAGAAACACCTTCAAAATCAATGCTTCCGTTTTCAACGGCAAGAGCCGAATTCGCTTCGCCGTCGTTGATATCGGGTTCTTCATCAAGTACCTCGACAACTCTTGTCATGGATGCACGGGACATTATTGCCATGACGAATATCATAGATATCATCATCAGTGACGACAGAATCTGTGTAACATAGGTTATAAAAGCGGTGAGGTCGGGCGCCGTCATCGTACCGCCTATTACCTGTTGACCGCCGAACCAGAAAATTGCGATTATACATGCATAAACCGTCAGCATCATCATCGGACTTGAAAGTATAAGCACCTTTTCCGCGGCTACAGAGGCATCCTTTAATTCGTCATTTGAAATCTTAAATTTTTCCTTTTCTTGCTTTGCTCTTACGAACGCCTTGATAACCCTTATTCCTATCAGTGTCTCCTGCACCGAAGCGTTGAGGCCGTCAATCTTCTTCATCATTTTTTTGAAACGGGGCAGAGCAACGCTCCCCATAATGCCCAAAAAGACAATCAAAAACGGTATCGCAAACAAAAAGATTCTTGAGAGAGAAGCGTTGAGCCTATGCGCATAAACAAACGACATGACGAACATAAGCGGCGCGCGGACAACGATTCTTAGCACCATTGTATACGCCATCTGCATGGTATTGACATCCGTTGTCATTCTCGTTACAAGCGATGCCGTGCTGAATCGGTCGATATTCGAAAAAGAAAAGCTCTGTATTTTTGCGAACACAGCCTCTCTTATGTTTGCGCCGACACCCATACCCGCTTTTGCGGCGAAACGTGCCGCAAGTGCGCCTGCTATCAGGGAAATTATCGCCATGCAAATCATCTTAATGCCTTGTCGAATAATATATTCCATACCGGCGCCGCCCTCTATGCCGGTATTGACCATTTCCGACATAACGAACGGAAGCTGTACTTCCATGATTACTTCAATGAGTATCATGAGCGGTGACATCAGTGATACCAAACGGTAGCCTTTTGTGTGTCGGGATATTGTTTTAATCATTCGCAATGCCCTCCTTTGCTTCTTTTATCATATTTTTGATAATCTGTCCCTCACTGAGATTCCCTCCCGAAAGATTATCCGACATGCGGCGAAGCATGGACAAAAACATCTCAACTTCCCTATCGGTAAAGCCGTCAAACATCATTTTGTCTACCTTTTCACATTCGGCATGTCCCTCAAAAAAGGTCTTTTTACCTCTTTCCGTCACCGAAATTCGGTTTATTCTGCGGTCATTCTCATCCTCTCGGCGTTCAACAAAGCCCGCCTTACACAGGCGCTTTATACTTGTTGCAACGCTTGCGGTTGAAACACCGAGTGCTTCGGAAAGCTCAACCTGTGAACAGCCGCCGTGCGATATCAAATATCCGAGCACTTCGGGCTGACCCCGATATAAATTCAGGTGTGAAACAGCCGAGGATATTCTGTAACGGTGCAAAAGGCTTACTTTTCGCAGCTCATGCGCCGCATCAACAAGCTTTATTTCCGGATTTCCGTCCATTTTGTTCTCCTTTCGACATATTATTAGCCGATTAATAATTAACCGATTAACGATATTGTAAATATTAACGCCTCAAGACCGCAAAGTCAAGAGGCGAAAGGGATTTTTTACAAACCGTTCAAAATTATCTTGCTACCTCGCCGGTTATCGCATTAATCACATTTTGAAAAACCGCAACGTGGGAGCCCGAAATATATTTATCAAGATGCATGGAGCCGAAAAACCAACGCCTGAAGCGACAGGATTCGGAAAGCTCTTCGAGATATGTGTTAAGTCCCGTAACGCTTGCCGTTTCGGAATCCTTGAGCATAAGAAAACTCTTGATTTTAACGGGAGGCTCATGAGTTATTATATAGTCGACACGGCAATTATGCTTTTCGATATTCTCCGCACCCTCAAGCAATTCTTCACGGCTCGGAAACTCCTCTTTGGACCATGCATTTTCTTCAAAACGAATATCTATATCGGGACTTTCTCCTCCGCCCATGGTGAAGAAAGTCATGTTGTCTATTCGAAAAATCTGTCCCCTCATCAGATGATATAGATTTCCGCAGATGTTGTGAACCTTTCCGCCGTTCCACTCGGTCACCGGATAGGCATTAAGAAGTTCAAAATTCTCGTGAGTTCCGTCCACGAAGCAAATATTGAATTTCTTGTTGCCGAGCTTTTTCAGCATTTTCTGCTCCGTCTTACTGTTATCCCAAACAAAGCCGAAGTCACCGCAAACTATCAGTGTATCGCCCTTTTTCAGTCGTTTTACGGCGGGGGAATCAAAACGTGCTGCATCGCCGTGCATATCCCCTGTTACATATACCATAAGAATAGTCCTTGTCGTATGTTAAACCGCTTATCATAGATAATACCGCAATACGGCAAAAAAATCAAGGAGAAAGATACACCAAAATAAAAAATTCATTTTCGTATTTATTTTTGCGTTATTGTATGTTATACTTATTTATCATAAGACAAATCGAATGAGCGGGATTATTATTATGAAAAGATTTCTTTGTATCACTCTTTGCATCATTACAGCGGTTATTTCGTTTTTCACTGCGGCCAATGCAACATATGATGCCGAAATGGAAGAACTCGGTCTTTATTCGGAATGCTTGCTTCTCATAAGTGCGGATAACGGTGAGGTCATATTTGCCAAAAACGAAACTATGCAGTCAGCGCCCGCAAGCCTTACTAAAATCGTTACCGCCTGTGTCGTGCTCGAAAACTGCAACGATTTAACCGCTCCCGTAACCGTTACGGAACAGAGTCTGCATGAGCTTGACGGCACGGGCAGCTCACTGGGCGGCTTAAAAGTCGGAGAAACACTCAGTATTTACGATATGCTCTGTTGTCTGCTTCTTCAAAGCGCAAACGAAGCGGCAACAACTCTTGCCAATTACGTATCGAACGGTGACAGAGCTGCTTTCATCGAGAAAATGAATGAGCTTGTAAGCCGTCTCGGCTGTAACAACAGTCATTTTATGAATCCGCACGGACTTGACGACGACGACCAATATGTATCCGCCGAAGATATCGCAACAATCTTTAAGTATGCGCTTGAATTCCCCGCATTCTCGGAGATAGTGTCAAAAAACAGCTACACTCTACCCGAAACAAATATGCAAAAATCGCGAACGATTCATTCGACAAATTTCATGCTCAACAGCGCATATAAGGATTATTATTGCAAATATGTTAAGGGCGGCAAAACGGGAACAACCTCCAAAGCAGGCCGCTGTGTTGTTACTACCGCCTCAAATGACGGATACAATTACATAGCCGTTGCAATGCGTTCGATTTTTGAGGATGTTGATCGTGACGGCGTTGAAGAAAACGGAGCTTTCCTCGACTGTAAAAAAATGCTTGAATGGACCTTCAAAAACATTCGGCTTGTCGCTGTTTGCAATCCCGAAAAAATCGTGACCGAAGTACCCGTAAGATACGCTTCGTCAACGGACTATGTCTCTCTTGTTCCGTCGGAGACAAAATACAGTCTTGTTCCTACGGGGACGGATTCCGACAGCCTTTTGATTGAAGCGATACCCGAAACCTTGCCCGAAATCGTAGATGCTCCCATCAAAGAGGGACAGGTTATCTGTAAAGGCAGAGTACTTTACGCAGGAAGGGTTATATGCGAAATCGACCTTGTTTCACGCACTCAGATAAAACGCAGCTTTCTTGCCTTTATCGGTACGGAGCTTAGGGCGCTTTTCTCCTCATGGATATTCAGAATCCTTGCTGCGGCTGTAATTATAGCTTTGATAATATTACTTATTCTTCGCCGCAAAAGCCGTTTAAAACAGTCGGGCGGTGCTTACAGGGTGCTCAACTACAATGACTTTAAAAACCTTAAATAATTTCACGGAGGTGTAAAGCTATGAAACTTTACAAAGGCAGAGGAAGAAAAGAGGATACTAAACAGCTAATCGAGGTGCTTGATGATGTTTTCTTCCGTGACGATGAGGATAATCGTGATTTTTTAACACTTCTTCCGAAGCTCTATAAAGACAAATATGAGCCTGCATACAACAATCTTGTCGTTATGGAGGACGAAAAAATTAAGGCGGCGATAGGCCTTTATCCGCTCACCGCAATTGCCGCAGACAGAACAATCAGAGTCGGCGGTATAGGCAACGTCGCCGTTGCAAGAGACTCAAGGGGCAAAGGCTATATGATAGACCGCCTTAATGCCTGCCTCGACATTATGAAAGACGACGGCACGGTTTATTCCGTTCTCGGCGGTCACAGACAACGTTACGGCTATTTCGGTTATGAGCCTGCCGGAATCAGCGTTTGCTTTTCAATAAACGAAAGAAATCTTCATCATGTCCTCGGCGGCGAAATAGAATGCCGTTTCACCTCCCGTGAGGTTACCGAAGAGGACACCGAGCTTCTCGCAAAAATCAAGTCGCTTTATGAAACGCAGCCGTTTCACTTTGTCCGTCCCGACGGAGATATGCTCGACATTCTCAGGAGCTGGAGAAGCAAGCCCTATGCGGCCTTTGACGGAGATAGATTCGCAGGATATTTTGTTCTTTCCGATGGAGGTAATATTTCCGAAATCGGATCTGCCGAAGGCACAGAGCTTCTCGACGTTGTAATTTGCGCAATGAATGCAGGCTCCCGTGACAAGGTCAGCTTTTCGCTTCCCGTTTACGATACGGAAAACTGCGAAACAATGGCTCGAATTTGCGACTCATACCATCTTTCTCACTGCGAAATGATAAACATTCTCGACTACGCCGCCTTCATTGAAGCGTTCCTCGCAGTCAAAGCGCAAAGAACAGCTCTCACAAGCGGTACTCTCGTTATGTTAATTCACGGATTCAAGGGCGATGAAAGACTTGAAATCACCGTCAGCGGCAATAAGGTCAGCGTTTCAAAGACGGAAAAGCCCGCCGATATCGAGCTCGAACACCGAGAAGCGGTAAGATGCATTTCCGCACTATACTCCGAGGCGCGAACCCGTCTCCCCGCCTTTGCGGCAGGATGGTTCCCTGTTGACTTCTTCGCCTTTTCTCAAGACAACGTTTAATAAGATAAAAACATACGAGGCAGTTTGCTTTGAACAAACCGCCTCGCTTTTTTATTTCATATAATCCGCTATTGCTTCGATGTCGTCCGAACGAATATAGAGTCTCGGCACTCGTTTGTTTATTCCGCAAAGAAGCTCGTAATTTATCATTCCCGTTGCGTTTGCCGCCGCATCGACGGAAAGAGGGCTTTTAGGGTCATCATCAAAAACAGTCACCGTCATTCCCTCACGCACCCCGTCAACACCCGAAACGTCAAGCATACACTGATCCATGCAAATCCTGCCGATGACGGGCACGGTAACGCCGTTGACCTTCATAAATGCCTTGCCCGAAAGTGCTCGCGGATAACCGTCGGCATATCCCACGGGAACATTTGCAACGGCGGTTTCTCCCGTGCCGCTGTAAATTCTTCCGTAGCTTACGGGCGTTCCGTCGGGTATCGTTTTCGTCATTGAAACAACGGTTTTCATTTTCATTGCGGGCATCAGTTTTATTTTTCCACTTAATGTCTCGGAAGGCATGAGCCCGTAAAGAATTATTCCGGGTCGCACCAAATCAAGATGCATTTCAGGATACAAAATCGTTGCGGCCGAATTACAGCAATGGCGGAACGGGAAGGTTATTCCTTCAAATTCAAGACTGCGAATAAGCGTTGTGAAGAGCTCAAATTGGAAGCGTGTAAACACCTCGCCATTCTCTTCATCGGCACAGGCAAAATGTGTGAATATGCCCTCGGGATAAAGTCCCGTTAAGCGACAAGCTTCGGCTATTCGGGTTATCGACTCGGCATCCTCTACACTGTCACGAAAAGCAAATCCGAGTCTGCTCATGCCGGTATCCGCTTTAATATGAATGCTAACCTGCACTCCGCTCTCCGTTGCTTTTTCGGAAAGGCGGCGCGCATATTCGCTGTTGAAAACCGCTTGCGAAATATTATTCACCGCAAGGGCGGCGGCGTATTCAGCAGGAGTATAACCGAGAATGAGTATCGAACAATCGGCATTTGCACTGCGAACCTGCATAGCTTCTTCGAGATTGGAAACGGCAAACCAACGGCAACCGCATTCGGAAAATTCTCTAACCGTATTTTCCACTCCGTGCCCGTAGGCATCCGCTTTTACGACCGCCATTATTTCACTGCCCGATGAGAGCTTTTTTTCTATCTCCCGATAATTGTGCCGCAGGGCATCGAGGCTCACCTCTACCCAAGTCCTTCTGAAGTATTTTTTCATTTTTTCGCCTTTCAAATAATATCGTTAAACTGAACCACCGTGTTATTTTCGCCCGATTCGAATATTGCCTCAACAAGACGGATAAGCCGGCGCTGTTCATCATGCGTTACCACGGCCGCATTCTCGCCTCTCAAATATTTGAATACATTTTTATAATATTCGCCCCAATCGGCTTTTTGAACGTCGAGCGGATATTCTTTTATCGTATCGTCGGTTCTCGGCGCCATTGTTTTCGTTATACCGGCACCCGCAACAATAGGCACTGCATCACGGTTTTCCCAATCGGAAACCATAACCGTTTTACCCTTGCAATCCCAATCTTCTAAAACGCTCGTGCCGTTTTCGCCGAGCATATACCAACGTGGCAGAGAAATAAAGTTGCTCGTTGTTACCTCAACATAAAAAGACAGTCCGTCGTCGAAAATCAGCGTTGCCCTGAAGCCGTCGTCGCAATTCTCGTTTGTTACGTTAGTAAGCTCCGCATATACGGTTTTGAGTTTTCTCGGCAGAGTCATCATAAGCGTTTGGTCAAGCAGATGAATGCCCCAGTCAAGAACCATTCCGCCGCCGTGTTCCTTTTGATTTCGCCAATCTCCGGGGATGCCTCTCGACCCCTGAACACGGGACTCAATTCTAAACACCTTGCCGAGAGTGCCCTCGTCAAGCAGTTTTTTCATCGTTAGATAATCCTCGTCCCAACGACGGTTTTGGTGCACCGTAAACAGCTTTTTACATTCTTCGGCACAGGATATCATCTCTTCAAGATCCGCCGTGTTGAGCGTAACGGGCTTTTCGCTGATGACATTTTTGCCGTGGCGCATTGCATCAATGGCAATTTCTTTGTGAATATCATTCGGAGTTGCGACGGTTACAATGTCGATGCGTTCATCGGACAAAAGCTCTTCACGGCTCGAAAATGCGTGAATGCCGTTCTCCTCCGCCGCCTTTGCACGCTCGGAATTTATATCGTAAATACCGATAAGCTGTGCATATTCTCCCATTTCGTTTTTGATTTTTCGGGCATGCCAGCTACCCATACCGCCGTATCCTATAACGGCAAACCCGAATTTATTGTTTATCATATCAATATTCCTTTTCCGAATGCTTTATATCAAACCCACCACATTTCGCCTGAGGATTCCGTAATAAGAACATCCTTGAGGAACGAAACGGCCTTTGAAAGTCCCTCGTTCTGACTCATCAGCGAATCCTCATGCTCAATACTTATTGCATAATCGTAGCCGACCATACGCAGATTTGAAATTATATCCTTCCAATATGAATAATCGTTACCGTAGCCGACGGAGCGGAATATCCACGAACGGTTGATTTCATCCGCATAAGGCTTTGTATCAAGCACACCGTTGACGGCCGTATTGTATTTGTCCATTTTCGTATCCTTTGCATGGAAATGGAAAATGGCATCCCCCATCTTGCGTATGCAGGCAACAGGGTCCATGCCCTGCCAAATAAGGTGGCTCGGATCAAAGTTTGCGCCGATTTCGGGGCCTACCGCCTCACGAAGTCTGAGAAGCGACTCGGTATTATAAACGCAGAAGCCCGGATGCAATTCAAGCGCTATCTTGTTTACTCCGTGAGCCTTTGCAAAAGCGACAAGTTCTTTCCAATACGGAATAAGCACCTTGTTCCACTGCCAATCGAGAATCTCACTGAAATCATTGGGCCACGGGCAAACCACCCAATTGGGATATTTGGCATTTTCGCTGTCTCCGGGACAGCCCGAAAACGTGTTGATTTGATGCAAGCCGAGCTTTTCGGCAAGCAAGATTGTATTTCTTATCGTCTTATCAAATTCCGCGGCAATTTCTCTGTTGGGGTGAACGGGGTTGCCGTGGCAGGACAGCGCGCTGATTTCCATACCGTACTTTTTGATGAGCGCCTTAAATTCTTCTAACTTTTTCTCATCATTCAAAAGCACCTCGGGGTCGGCATGAGCATTTCCGGGGAAGCCGCCGCAGCCTATTTCGACCATTTCGATGCCGAGAGATTTAAAATATTTGAGTGACTCCTCAAGGGAAAGATTTGAAAGAAGTGTGGTGAAAACTCCGAGCTTCATTTTATTTTCCTCCTCAGTCGTTGTTAATATATACGGGCTTACCTGTCTGTGCGGATTCGTAGATAGCTTCGAGAATCTGTGTTACCACCATTGCCTGCTCGGGCTTTGTTCTCAGGGGCGTGCCGTTGATGACAGAATCGTAAAACGCTCTGCATTCAAGATCCTCGGGCTTACTTGACGCACCGTCATAAAATGCAACGCCGCCCGCCTTGAAATCGGGAGTTTCGATAACCTGTCTGCCGTTCTTGACATAGTTCAAGCGAAGTCCGTTTCCGAGCATATCCGCACCGCCGTTAACGCCGGCAACAAGCGTTACCGCTTCCTTGGGGTCGGCAACATTGAGAGCCCAGCTCGACTCGACGCTGACCGTTGCTCCGTTTTCCATTACGACAAAGCCGAACGCGGAATCCTCAACCGTGTATTCCTCGGGGTTCCAATCACCCCATGCATTGGCGGTGTTTTTCTGGTCGCCGAGCTTCTTGTATTTTGTACCGACAACCATTTTCGGTTTATAGTTATCCATCATCCAAAGAGTGAGGTCAAGCGCATGGGTGCCGATATCTATAAGCGGACCGCCGCCCTGCTCGTATTCGTTAAGGAATACGCCCCATGTGGGAACCGCTCTTCTTCTGAGAGCAACAGCTCTTGCATAATATATCTCGCCGAGCTCGCCGTTTTCGCAACACTCTTTAAGATAGAGCGAATCGCCTCTCCAGCGTGACTGATAGCCGATAGTAAGAAGCTTACCCGTTCTGACCGAGGCTTCATACATTGCCTTGGCTTCCGCATATGTTTTAGCCATGGGCTTTTCACACATTACGTGCTTACCTGCTTCAAGAGCATCAATAGTGATGAAGCTGTGCGAACGGTTCGGAGTACACACATGAACGGTTACAATACTTTCATCTTTCAAAAGCTCTTTGTAATCGGTGTAAACCTTTGCATCCGGAACGCCGTATTTTTCTGCCGCTTCAACAGCTCTTTCCTCAATTATATCACAAAAAGCCACAAGCTCAACCTCTTTTACGGTTGAAAGAGCAGGCAAATGCTTTCCGTTTGCAATGCCGCCGCAGCCGATTATTCCTACTCTGATTTTTTCCATATGTATTCTCCTTTTTCGTTGAAGATTGAACTTCCCTGTTCTCTTTAATTATACTTACCTTTAAAAGTAATGCAAGTTTTTTATCTTTAATTTTTATGTAAATTTTAGTGCCGTTATTTTGTTCAACTTGACGAAAAGCAGTTGACCGCCCGTTGAACAAATGATATAATAATAAAAAACAGATTTTTCATCAGGGGCGAAGAAAATGAAAATATATTCCTGTGCCGCCGAGCTTATCGGCAACACACCGCTTGTCAGCTTCTCAGCATATGCAAAAGCAATAAATGCAAATGCCGAAATACTTTCAAAGTTAGAATATCTCAATCCCGCCGGAAGCGCAAAGGACAGAGTGGGAAAGGAAATGCTCGATGCCGCTCTGCGTTCGGGTAAAATAGCAAAAAACTCTCTCATCATCGAGCCCACCAGCGGAAACACGGGCATAGGTATTGCCTCATATGCCGCACAGCTCGGAATGCGGGTCATTATCGTTATGCCCGAAACCATGAGCGTTGAAAGAAGAAAACTCATTGCCGCCTATGGCGCCGAATTGGTGCTTACCGACGGCAAAAAAGGTATGGCAGGTTCAATCGAAAAAGCAACCGAGCTTGCCGAGAAAAACCCGAACAGCTTTATCCCCTCACAGTTTGACAATCCCGACAATTGCCTCGCTCATTACAAAACAACCGGGCCCGAAATATGGAACGATACCGACGGAACGGTTGACATTTTTGTTGCGGGAGTCGGAACCGGCGGCACGATAACGGGCACAGGCAAATTTCTCAAAGAAAAAAATCCTGCCGTTAAAATCGTAGCCGTCGAGCCTGCCGACTCTCCCCTGCTTTCAGAGGGAAAGGCCGGTGCTCACGGCTTGCAGGGCATAGGCGCAAACTTCGTGCCGAAAATTCTCGATACCGATATTTACGACGAAATAATCACCGTTACCGACGAACAGGCGTACAGTGCGGCAAGGCTTACGGTGAAAACACAGGGCGTGCTTATCGGAATAAGCTCGGGTGCCGCACTTTATGCGGCAAGCGTGCTTGCAAGCCGTCCCGAAAACGAGGGCAAGCGAATAGTCGTTCTTTTGCCCGACAGCGGAGAAAGATATTTGTCAACAAGCCTTTTTGACGAAAGGGGTGAGAACGAATAATGACAGGAATTATTGATGTCGGTGGTGGTATGCGCGACGTTTACGGCTGTGGTGTTTTGGACCGCTGTATAGATGAAAAAATCACCTTTGATTACTGTCTCGGCGTTTCCGCAGGTGCGGCAAACATCGCTTCATACACGGCGGGTCAAAGAGGCAGAAACTACCGCTTCTACACCCAATATGCCTTTCACGCCGACTATATGGGCTTTGACTGCTTCATAAAGAACGGCAAATTTCTCAACCTCGATTATATTTATTCCACCATCACTAACAGCGACGGCATCGATCCGCTTGATTACGAAAGACTGAACGCTTATCCCGGAGAAATAAAAACCGTTGCGACAAACGCCCTGACGGGAGAAGCAAAATATTTCGACAAAAGCGATTACGCACCGAACGATTATACCGTTCTCAAGGCAACCTCCTGCCTCCCCGTGGTATGCAAACCCGTATATATCGAAAAAACGCCCTACTTTGACGGCGGGCTTTCAGACCCTATACCCATAGAAAAAGCCGTTGCCGACGGCTGTGACAAAATCGTTGTGATTTTCACAAAGCCGCCCGAGACAAAGCCCTCCGACAGCCGAAACAAGACAGCCGCAAAGCTGCTCAAAATAAAATATCCCAAGGCGGCAAAGGCGCTTGAAAAAACGGGTGAAAAGTATCTTTCCTCCCTGAAAACCGTCCTTGAATATGCCTCATCCGACAGGGCACTGATTATCGCCCCATCCGACTGTTGCGGCGTTAATACGCTTTCCCGCGACAGAGAAAGTCTCGACCGACTGTACCGTATGGGCTATGAGGATGCCGCAAAAATAAAAGAATTTATCGAAAAAGCATAAAGGATAATATATATGTCTCAAACCTCCAACATTAAAAGCAATCCGAATGCATGCCCTCTTGCCAAAAAATGCGGCGGCTGTCAGCTTCAAAATATGACATACGAAAGACAGCTTCGCTGGAAGCAGGCGAGGTGTGAAATTCTGCTCAAAAGATTCTGCAAAGTCGATAAAATTATCGGCACGGACGAGCCTTATCACTACCGCAATAAGGTTCAGGCGGCGTTTGGCAGAACGAAAAACGGTAAAATCATTTCGGGCGTTTATCAGTCGGGCACTCATCGAATTGTCTCGGTTGACGAATGTATGACCGAGGATATAACCGCCGATAAAATAATAGTCGATATCAGAAATATGCTTCCGAAATTCGGCATTTGGGTCTACGACGAGGACAAAAGAACGGGATTTTTACGCCATGTTCTTGTGAAAAGAGGCTTCGCAAGCGGTGAAGTTATGGTCGTGCTTGTCGGTGCAAGCGCATATTTTCCGATGAAAAAGAAATTCACTTACGCCCTGCTCGAAAAACATCCCGAAATAACCACGGTGGTGCTGAACATAAATCCCAAAGACACAAATCTTGTACTCGGCGACAGGGAAGAAGT
>CAYNUD010000001.1:41629-71620 GCA_964400315.1 uncultured Clostridium sp.
TTACGGCGACGGATATATCGAAGACACCCTCTGCGGCTGTGTTTTCAGAATATCCCCGAAATCGTTTTATCAAATCAATCCCGTTCAAACCGAAAAACTGTATAACAAGGCAATGGAGCTTGCGGGGCTTAACAAAAGCACGAGCGTAATTGATGCTTACTGCGGAATCGGAACAATCGGCCTTGTTGCGGCGAAAACGGCGGACAGTGTTATCGGTGTGGAGCTGAACCCCGAGGCGGTAAAGGACGCCATTGCCAACGCCAAGAGAAACAATATGAAGAACGCAAGATTTTTCTGTGCCGATGCGGGCGATTTTATGCAGGAGCTTGCTCTTGCCGGTGAAAAGCCCGACGTTGTATTTATGGACCCGCCGAGAGCGGGAAGCACAAAAAAATTCATCGACTCCCTCGCAATGATGTCCCCCGAAAGAATTGTTTATATTTCCTGTAACCCCGAAACCCTCGCCCGTGACTTGAACCTGCTGACAAGAAAAGGCTACTCGGTCAAAAAAATCTGCCCCGTCGATATGTTTCCGCACACAAACCATGTTGAGTGCGCATGTTTGCTGACCGGAAAATAAGGTTGCTTTTGAAAATCAATTTGTTATGAATTGTAATGAAAATAACGGTAAAAACAAAGGCATAATAAAAAGCCGATGACCGCGATTTTGCGGTTGTCGGCTTAATTATTTAACCACGCTGCAATACTTTGTACCGTAGTATTCGAGAGATCTCAGCACCGCTTTGTCGATTATCTCTCCGCAGGTAACTATCGGAACTGCGGGAGGACAAGATATTGCGGCGCAGGCGCAAATTCTGCCGAGCGCCTTATTTATCGGCACTTCTTCGCTTTGAGCAAGCATCGCTTCTCTCGGGGATATTGCTGTTTTCGGCTTTGGTGCGGGCGGCGGAAAATCCGTAATTGCCGCCTTGCGTTCGATATTCGAAAGTACCTGCCGTACTCTTTCCATTGCTTCGTTTTGGCAAAGAGGAGACAGCATGAGAACAACTGTATCGGGGTCGTGAAATTCGCAAATAATATTTTTCTTTTTTAATATTTCCGCAAGTTCATCACCTGTGAGGCCTCGGCTCTTCGGCATAACGGTCAACTTAAGCGGCTCATCTCCGGCAAGGTCAAAACCGTAATTTTTAATGTCCGTTTTCAGCTTTTCCGCTGTCGGTAAAAAAGCTTTAAGAGCAGATGAAAATTCGTCCGTAGCGGCATTTGCCGCATCAAGAGACTGCAAAATCAAATATGACGGACTGCTCGAAGCAAAAAGCGAAAACGAGCTTTTGGCATTTTCGGCAAAAACCGACGGTGCGCTGTCCGAAACATGAAGATACGCTCCGCCTGTGAGTACCGGAAGCGTTTTATGTGCGGAATCGCAACAGATATCCGCTCCGAGATCAATCGGATGGAGGGATTCGGGTAGGAATTTCAGGTATGCACCGTGGGCATTATCTACCGCAAGCGAAATGCCGAAGCTATGGCAGACTCTTGAAATTCCTTTTATATCGAGGATATTTCCGATATAATCGGGGCTTGTTACATACACCGCATCCGGAAGCTCCGAACAAGAGCGGAGCTTTTTCTCAAGAAAACTCGGCGTTATCTCACACGAAAGATACGAGGCGCTTTTATGCGGATAAAGCCATTCGATATCAACATCAAGAAGAGCACAGGCATTGATAAAAGCCTTATGTGCGTTCCGTCCCGCAAACACAAGCGGTTTTTTACCGCTTTTTGCGTTCAAAGCAATAAGGCGAAGCATCGCCTGAATGCAAAGCGTTGAGCCGCCTGCGGAATAAAAGGTTCTTGAACCGAAAATTCTCGAAGCGTTTGCTTCGCTTTCTGCAATAATTCCGTCCGGAGTAAAAAGTTCATCCGCACCGTCAACTTCGGTAATATCGAGAGCTTCCGCTCCGAGAACGGAAACGCCTTTGTGCCCCGGCATATGCATTCGCACGGGCTTTGAGTCGGCGTATTTCTTCACGAAATCGCATATGGGCGTATTCATTCGTTTTCACCGAGCTCTCTTGCAACGGCAACGGCAATTGCACATTCCATACGCTTGCGGAAAAGGTCGCAGCCGTATTTATATACCCCTTTGACCGAACCGGTTGAATGGTAAGCATTGGCGGCGCAACCGCCCGAACAATAAAGCTTTGCCCAGCAGTCACGACATTCCTCTCTTGCGTAAACATTGCAGGAAGCAAATTCATTTTGTATTTTCTTATTCTCAACGCCGTTCCATATATCGCCGAGCTTGAATTTTTCTTCACCGACGAATTGATGACAAGGATAAAGGTCGCCCCACGGTGTTACCGCCATATATTCCGTACCCGAGCCGCAACCGGAAATACGCTTATATATGCACGGGCCGCCCTTAAGGTCTATCATGTAGTGATAAAAAGTAAACGGCTTTCCTGCCTTATCCCGTTCGAGCATGAGTTCTGCAAGCTGTTCGTATTGGCTCATAACAACAGGCTTATCCTCCTGCGTGAGCGCTGAGGGATCATCGGCGGCGGCAACAACAGGCTCCATGCTGAGTTCGGAAAATCCGAGATCAAGCATAACCTTTATGTCTTCGAGAAAATCGGGGTTTGCATGGGTAAAAGTGCCCCTCATATAATAGTTTTTACCGCCTCTCGCTTCAACAAATCTTTGGAATTTCGGCACAATTTTATCCCAGCTTCCGTTGCCGGCATAATCCACACGGTATCTGTCGTGCACCTCACGTCTGCCGTCAAGGCTGAGAACAACGTTACTCATTTCCTTGTTGGCAAATTCAATAACGTCATCATCAACAAGCATACCGTTTGTCGTTAAGGTAAATCTGAAATTTTTTCCTTTTTCCTTTTCAATACTTCTGGCGTATTCAACAAGGCGTTTCACGGTATCCAAATTCATCAGCGGCTCACCGCCGAAAAAATCTACCTCGAGATTGCGGCGCGTGCCCGAATTTTCAACAAGAAAATCAAGGGCGCACTTTCCGACTTCAAAGCTCATCAATGCCCTTTCACCGTGATATTTGCCTTGGCTTGCAAAGCAGTAGGAGCAATTGAGATTGCAGGTGTGGGCAATATGCAGACAAAGCGCCTTGACAACACCCGAGGTCTTTGCCTTAAGCGTTCCCGCCATCGGCTCAAAGGTATCGGGAGCAAACAAGCTCCCTTGCTCTTTTAGAAGTTCGATTTGAGAAATACATTCTTCGATTTCTTCTTCCGTTATGTCCCCGTATTTTTTTGAAAGAGCGGTAACTATTTCCTGTTTACTCTTTTCTTCAAAGAGGGAAATAATGTCGTATGCAAGCTCATCCACAGCGTGAACCGAGCCCGAAGCGACATCAAGCACAATATTATATCCGAGCAATTTGTATTGGTGAATCATAAAATCTCTCCGTGCCGAAGCGTAACGCATTCGGTTTTTTATGCTAAAAATGCCGCCCGATTCGGACGGCATCACAGCTTAATTATTTGCTTTCCTTAGCTTCCTTGTTTTCGCAAGCCTGATTTGCAATACCGCAGCTCGTCTTGCAAGCCGACTGACAAGATGTCTGGCACTCGCCGCAACCGCCGTTTTTAGCGCTTTCGCAAAGATTGCGAGTGTTGATGGTATTTATGTGTTTCATTTCAATTGCCTCCAAAAGCATTATTTTTCAGTATTATATCACACACACGGCGCCTTGTCAATTATTTAAAAAGCGAAAAGCCGATAATCAGGGGGGATTATCGGCTTGAATGCTAAAATGAACCGAGTGATTATTTACCGAATATCTGAGCTATCGGGTCATAACCGAGCGCAAAATACTTAAATGCCCAGATAACGGGGTTAAACTTAAAGAAAATTATGTCGACAACGGTCACAAAGCTTCTCAGGAAAGTTGAAAGGTCGTGTGTTTCGGGAACTTCAACGCTTTCGAATTCCTCTCCCTCAACATTGAGAACAAACGGCTGAGAATAACAAATACCGTCACTGCCCGTAACATAAAATCTTACATAAAGATTGGGTTCGTTCAGTAGGTCGGAGGCATGCAAATCAAGAGTTGCCTTGCCGTTAGTGATGTTTTCTTCACGCTTGATAACGTTGGTATCGGAAACCCACGTTATACGATCAAAATCCGTACCCTCAACGGAAATAGTGTCGTTTTCCTGATCAACGGTAACTTTGGTTATCATCGGCATCGGATTTTGAAGATAGGTATCCACTTTGTTCACGTCAAATTCCGGCCATTCTTTCATACCGTTGAGCTCAATGCCGTTCGAATAACGTGAAACGGAGAAAAATTCGCCCTTTTCCATGCATCTTCTTAATTCCTCAATGCTCAAATCCTTCATATACATCATGGTGTAGGAAATATCCATAACCTCGATTTTGTGTGAATCCGAGAAACAGAACGCCCACGGAAGAACGCCGTTGGGGATAGTCTTTTGAAGTATCTGGTCATATAGAATACGGTCGCAACGGGTGAATTGGTCGTCGGCACTGTTGACACCCATACCTACGCACGAACCGGGATTTTCCATAAATATTCTTGCAAATTTGTTTGCGTAATATTCGTCGTTGAGCTGACCCGCATGGTCTGCACTGTCCTCGAAGCCGATGGGATAAAGATATTCGCCGACATGTGAAAGCATGGTTATTCCGCCGCGCTTCTTGACCTCTCTTGCAGGCGTTTCATAATCGCCGTATACGCCGGCATAGCCTTGACCGTAATCGGCAAAATAACCCGTCAGGTGGCAGTCGCTTATCGGAGTTGCCATATTAAGCTCAATGCCGAGAGGAACATCCAACATACCGTTTTTATGCGTACGTCTCGTTGAAGCGGCAGTGCCCTTAAGATAAGACTGATACTCCTCCTCGGTCAAGGGAATGATATCGTCCATGTGGGTTCTTTCGTATTTTATCAAGCGCATAAGAGGCACGGTTTCGGGGACTTTGTTCCAGCCCCAATTTATTGTGCCGTGGTCGGTAAGAGCAACAATATCATAATCCAAATCGTAGTGCTCCTGCACATACTCATGAATTGTCGGATAAGCATCGCTTGCATTGGTATGGCTGTGAAGCTGAGTTTTGTATGCTTTCCATGAATCCCAGTCAATATCCTCGTAAGGATTGTCTATGATATAATTCTTGTCGGTTTTCTCCGCCGCAAATGAACCGACGGTGCAAAACTGTACGGCAATTACCGTGCACAGCAGAATCGCCGTGATTTTCTTCAGCATTTAATCATCTCCCATGTTTTTTTCGATGCCGTTGCTCGGACTTTTACGGATTCATTATACATTAATAGCGAAAAATAATCAATACTTTTTTGTTTTTTAAATATTTTCTTGCAAAAGTCTCGCAATAATTTGTGCAATATAACATATCGTCACGTCAATTCGCCCTCACAGTATTCGCCGTCGGGAGAAGCGGAGGTTATTTTTACTTTCACAAGTACGGCCTCGGCGCTGTCGGCATTTTTGATTTTGACGGGAATATAATTTGCCGTATAGCCCCGAACAAAGCCGTCATGGTACTCTTCGGCAAGCACTTCAACGGTTTTTCCGACAAGGGATTCAAAAAAGCGGCGCCGTATTTCGTTTGTTTCTTTTATCATTATTGCCGCTCTGCGTTCTTTTTCCTTTTGCTCGACCTGCTCGGGCATTCTGTCGGCAGGCGTACCGGGACGGCGCGAATACGGAAAAACATGGACCTTTTCAAAAGCTATTTTTTTCACAAATTCAAGGGATTTTTCAAAATCCTCCGCCGTTTCGTCGGGAAATCCGACCATGACGTCCGTTGTAAGCGTTGCTTCGGGAAAAACCTCTCTGAGCTTTTGGGAAAGGGCGTAATATTCTTCGGTATCGTAATGCCTGTTCATGCGTTTAAGCGTTTTATCACAGCCGCTTTGGAGCGAAATATGAAATTGAGGGCAGAATTCTTTTATTTCCGCCAATCCGTCAATAACCTCCTGCGTAATGTGATCCGGCTCAAGAGAACCGAGACGAACCCTCTTTATTCCCTCGGTCTCTGCGGCAACGCGAACAGCATCGACTATACTTTTGCCGATTTCGGTTCCGTATGCCGAAAGGTTAATTCCTACAAGCACTATTTCGCAAAACCCGTTTTTCGCAAGCGCTTTAATTTCCGCCTTAAGCTCCGATATCGGCTTTGAGCGCACTCTGCCCCTTGCATACGGAATTATGCAATACGAACAAAAGCGGTTACAGCCGTCCTCGATTTTAACGATCGCTCTCGTTCTTTCTCTGAATCCGCTCACCGTATCGCCGCAAAAACGTTCTCCTGCCGTATGCCGAGAAACGGCAACTATACGCCCGCTTCCGTTTATATATTGCAATATGTATTCATACAGCAAAGAATTGCTCTTGTTGCCTATGACTATATCCGCCTCGCCGAGTTTCTCCCCAGCTTCGGGCGAAGCCTGCGGCATACATCCCGTCAAAACAACGATGCTGTCGGGATGCTGTTTTTTGAATCGTCGTACAGCCTGCCTTGTTTTTCGATCACTTTCCGCTGTTACGGTACAGGAATTTATGACGTATATATCCGCCTGCTGTGTATGGTCAACTATCGTAACGCCGTGAGATTCAAGCCTTTGTGACATCGCCTGTGATTCATATTGATTGACTTTACAGCCCAAAGTATAAAA
Organism: uncultured Clostridium sp.; assembly: GCA_964400315.1. Classification (GTDB taxonomy): domain Bacteria; phylum Bacillota; class Clostridia; order Oscillospirales; family Acutalibacteraceae; genus CAG-177. The sequence goes on from CAYNUD010000001.1 coordinate 48,285, forward strand.
TGCCGCTTTCATAAATAGCCTCGTTTCATATTGCAGAGATTGAAAACATTATAGCAGAAAAAAGTGTGATAATCAATGCCGAGGAACACATATATTTTGGTTAAAGGGGGATTCACAATGAATAAAGCGACAAAAACGGCACTTTGCATATCGCTGTCACTCTCCGTACTGATTCTCGGCTGTATTCCTTGCTTTGCCGACGGAGAACCGCCGATAGAAATCAAGGCAAAATCCGCAATTCTGATGGACGCTTCAAGCGGAAAGGTGTTGATGAAATACAACGAAAACGAACGCCTTTATCCCGCCTCCGTTACCAAAATCATGCCGTTGCTTCTTGTCGTGGAAGCAATAGACGACGGTAAAATAGCGCTATCCGATATTGTTACCGCCTCCGGCGTTGCGGCATCAAAGGGCGGCTCGCAAATTTGGCTTAAGGAGGGCGAACAAATGACGGTGGATGAGCTTTTGAAGGCCACCGCCGTTTACAGCGCCAACGATGCCTGCACAGCATTGGGTGAATATCTTGCCGGAAGCGACGAAGCATTCGTAAATCTTATGAACCGACGCGCCTCGGAGCTCGGAATGGTAAACACGCATTTCGAAAACTGTACGGGTCTTGATGACACCGCCGACAACCATCTCACTACTGCCGCCGATATCGCAATAATGGCGCGAGAGCTTTTGAAGCATGAACTGATAATGAATTACACTACCATATGGATGGATTCTCTGCGCGACGGCAAAACAGAGCTTGTCAACACCAATAAGCTCGTTCGCTTTTATGAGGGCACGACGGGGCTGAAAACCGGCACAACGGCAAAGGCGGGCTGCTGTGTCTGTGCAAGCGCAATGCGTGAGGGTACGCATCTCATAGCCGTTGTCATGGGAAGCTCGAACAGCTCCGACCGTTTTGAAACGGCAAAGTCTATGCTGAATTGGGGATTTGCCAATTATGAGACCGTAACTCCCGAAATCGACTCAACGCTCATACCCGAGGTCGGCGTCTTAAACGGAGTGACGGAAAAAATCTCTCCGAAAATTCCCGACACCGAAGCTGTATTAATCAAAAAAGGTCAAGACGAAAAAATAATTCAAAAAGTTGACCTTGCTCTTGATGTGGCCGCTCCCGTTGAAAAAGGGCAAGTGCTGGGCACAGTGACCTTTTCTATAGGGAACGATATCCTCGGCAAATACGCACTAACCGCACCGGATGCGGTGGCGGCTCTCACCTTCGGCGTGGTTTTCAACCGCATTCTCACCTCTTTGTGCGGATAAATTCCTTATTGCATATCCGTGAAATTATGGTATAATTAAGCTGAAAATAATAGCAAAGGAGATTTTTATGCTTAATATCCGTTCTTTCAATCCGCTGTATATACTTTGGCTCCCCGTGGTTCTTCTGGGACTCGTCGTCACCGCAATTGTCGGCCACGGCACGGCAGAGGCAAGCCCGAGCGTTCAGCTTGTCAATACCGATAGAGTAATTCTCGAAAAAGCAATGTATACGGGACAGGGAATTACCACCGACGGAGAATATTATTACACATCCGGCTCAATGACCGCCGTTAATATGACGGGTCTTGCAAAGTGGAGCGCAGACGATTTTAAGATTGTAACAAAAAGACTCGGCGTTATTCCCGATGAATATACGGAAAAGTACGACAGCAACCATGTCGGAGGAATCAGTTATTACAACGGTCTCATTTACGCTTCGGTCGAAAACAGTTCTAAGGATCACCCGCTTGTCATAACCTACGACTGCGAAACGCTTAAAGCCGTTGATGTTTATGAGCTTCCCGTTGATATTCTTCCCAACGGTATACCTTGGTGTGCCGTAGACGGAACGAACGGTTATCTTTACTGCTCACCTTTCCGCAACGTTGAAAAAATCGCCGCTTTCGATCTAAAAACAATGACATTCGACCATTATATCGAGCTTTCCGAAGAAGTGACAAGAATACAGGGCGGCGAAGTATACGGCAATACGCTATACCTTTCAAGCGACAACGGCGAAAATACCGATACGGTATGCTGTGTTGATGTCTTTTCGGGCAATGTCAGCGTACTGTGTGAACGAACCGTTCCCGGCCTTAACGGAAATGAAGCGGAAGGCTTAACAGTTTGTCCCATGCCCGACGGCTCGCTCATTCACGTTATCGACTATGACAGAGTCGTGGGAATCTATATCAGACACTATGCCGTTGCAGAAGCTCCGCAAAAGGTTTCTTAATCGGGCAACCGATTCATTTATTCTTTTGCTCCGCCATAAACGGTAGAATTATACATTTTAAAATTTTTGTCTGTTTACTTTTTGCGTATTTTGCACTACAATTAAATTGCAGTCGACAGACTGTATAAAATGAAGGAGGACAAAAACCATGGGTGTACTTTTTGACACTATTTTCAACACACTGGACATTGTAAAGGAGCTTATTGCTTACGGTTCGGACGCCGCAACAAATCTCGTTGACGTCCTTATTCAATTCTTTGCAGGCTTCCCGATGCCCCTTTAATCAAGTTTCTACCTTCAGCAGTAAAGCCGAGACTCTCCAAAACGGGTGAGTCTCGGCTTTTTCCGTTTATTCTGTTTTTGTCAAATTCGGGCAATCGTTTTGCCGTGCTTTATTCTTTCGTATCCATCGCATATTCACGCACAAACGCGTTCACAAACAGCGGGCCCATATCCATAGCAAGCAAAACGGTTTTGCCGTCCTTATTCATGAAGGTCATTCCCTCGCCCTCACTGCCCGAGGTAAGGTTGCGGTCGAGATATTTTTCAACCGTGCCGTCCGAGTAAATTTTATAAATCGCCTGTGTATCGTCGTTGGTCGCCGCATAAAGCACACCGTTCAAAAATTCCGCACCCTGAATTGACGGAACACACTCGCTGAGCGGGATTTCACGGACAAACGACATATCGTTTTCGACATTGTAAACAAGCATCTTCGTGGGCTTCTTTGAATGGTCCATACAGTAAAGCAGTCCCGTTTCGGGGTCAACGCAAACCCAGGGCATACCCCTTGTTATAACCTCGCTGTCGGTTTCGTAAAACTTGACAAATTCAAGAGTTTCGGCATCGTAAACGCCTATAAGCGGATGGTCCCAAACCTTGCTGTCCTCAAGTCCGGCATATATATATCCGTTGTAATAACTTATACCGCCGATATGCTTTATTCCGTAATTCTCTCCGAGCTCCTCGGGTATTGCGGAATAATTTGCCGCAATAAGGGTGCGGGCGTCATCCTTTGTGCAAATAAGCGTTGTTTTCGACGAAAAATAAAGCGTATCACCGTTGCTCGTCATACCCTGCGAACGGAAATATGCGCCTACGCCGACAACGTTCACCCTGCTTTCGTCGGGTCTGTCGGCAACGGAAATCAAATCAATTCCGTAGGTAAGAACTGAAATGGGAAGACATATAACGGCAAGAAGCAACGAAATAAGTCTGCTAAACATAATAGAAATAGACGGCATAAATATCGCTCCTAATCGAAAAATTTAATTAAATACATTGTATCAACTAAAACGTAAACAGTCATCAACCAATCGGTCAAACAAGCTCTACCGTGAATTCATACGGCAGATACCACACGGAGGTGAGGAAATTTCTCGCTCTGAAAACAACCTTATCGGAATAAACCTCCATTTGAAAGCCGAGTCCGTTGTTTGCAAGGCCGTATCTGTTGACAAGCGTGTAGGTAGGAAGCGATATGCAGTTTATTCCGTCAACGGTTTCGACACAGCAAAATCCGAGAACAGCCTGCGTAAGCTTACCGTTTATGCCCTCGTGCATATGACCGCTGATATAGAACACGTTGTCGTATTTCACAAGCACATTCTTAACCTTTTCGCCGTCAACGGGCTCCATTGTGCCGTTTTCCCAAACGGTAGGCTGTCCGTTAATACCGACATAGGGCTCGTGGCAAATAACAAAAACGGGAAGTCCGTTCTTCGTGCCCTCGGCAAGCTCCTCGTCGAGCCACTTCACCTGCTCGTCCGAAATCTCGAACATATCCCAATTGTCCTCGCTCTCGTCGCAGATGACAATGAATTTATATCCGTTGATTTCGTAGCTGTAATACTGTTTCTCGTGGTCGGTGCCGAGATAATCGTTATGCATTTTCACAAAACGCTCTCTCGCCTCTTGGTTCGTCATTCCGAGGTCCTCGGTATGGCCGATATCGTGATTTCCCATTGTGATTATTGCGTTCTTCGCCTTGCTGTTCTGTGTGAGAATATCAAAGAAATCGGTAAGGGAAGCATCGTCGCCGTAATTCGTAAGGTCGCCCGTAACGATAACAGCATCATTCTCAACCGAATTGTTATTCATATCGAGAAACGCTTTTTTGAGCATAGCCTTACCGCACGGCAGACGAGTGTCTATATGCGTATCGGAAATAATGGCGGCGTTGAGCTTAATATCGTCGTTTTTCGGCGAATAATTGATGCAGGGGAAAACGAACATTATAAGGGAAACGATAAGAGATGTTATTTGGGATATGATTTGCATTGCTTTTCCTCCCTAAAAATTAATGTGAAAATATTTTAACATTTATTTTGTGTGAATGCAATATATTTCGGCTCGTAATATCAATTTTCTTTCATTTTTCTCATAAATACACCCGCTCCCGTAGCGGCGATGACAATTGTATAGCCGAGCACCCACGCAAAATGCGGTTTTATGTCAGAAAAGTGCCCCGCAAGTACCGCCCTTTGAAGTTCGACGGCGTGCAAAAACGGCAGGGCACGTGCGATTTTCCCGAACACTCCGCCGACTAAATCCACATCGAACCAAATTCCCGAAAGCCATGCCGTCAAGTTTGTCAAAAGTGCTCCGCATACGCCACCGACCTGCTTATCGTTGAGCACGCTTCCGCAAAGCAAACCCGTTGCGATGTAAAGAAGCGATATCGGCAAAATAAAAAGCAGTGACCACAGAATTTCGATTTTGATTTCCATTCCGAGTACAATTGCCGCCGCATAGCACACGGCACTTTGCACAAGGCTCAGCGGTAAAAGCGGAAGAGTGTAGCCGAGCAGAAAATCCGACGCTTTCAGCGGAGTTGTAAAAAGTCGTCGCTGAAGTGAGGTGCTTGTGTCTTTTGAAATGAGTATCGCCGAAAAAAGCGAGATAAAGGACAGACCGAACACACAAATTCCGGGTGTTAGGCTGTCAAGCACAAAAAGGTCGGCGGGAATATTCGCCTGTATGAGCGACAGCATAAGCAGCAACACGAGTGGAAAGCCGAGTCCGAAGACAATCGTCAAGGGGTCGCGCACGATTTCCTTATATGTTCTCAGTGCAAAAGTCAGCATTTTCACCTCAATCCCTCCCCGATGCAATTTTTATAAATGCCTTTTCAAAATCACTTTCGCCCGCTCGGTTCATAATTTCTTTGGCGTTACCAACACACAAAAGCCGTCCGCTTTTCATTATGCCTATGCGGTCGCTGAGTTCCTTGGCTTCTTCAAGATAATGCGTTGTGAGAATTACGGTTGCTTTTCCTTTGAGTGCGGAAATTGTTTTCCAAAGCTCGCTTCTCGCTATAACGTCGAGCCCGAGCGTAGGCTCGTCAAGAAAAAGTATTTTCGGCTCCGAAACCAGAGCCATGGCTATGCTCAGCCTGCGTTGCCAGCCGCCCGAAAGCTTTTTCGCGCGTTTGTTTTCGATTTCATAAAGCTCGAATTGCTCCAAAAGCTCGTTGACCCGTGTCTTTCGCTTCTCGCCCGTCATACCGTAAGCCCCTGCGATAAGCTCAAGGTTTTCTCTGACGGAGAGATTGGGTGCAACCGCCGTTTCCTGCGGAGAGGTGCCGATTATCGACTTTACCTCTTGCGGATTTTTGACAATACTGTTCCCGTTAAGGAAAGCATCGCCCGAGGTCGGTCGGCAAAGGCAAGTCAGCATTTTTATCGTCGTGGTTTTGCCCGCTCCGTTAACTCCGAGAAGCGAAAAAAGCTCGCCGTCCGCAATTTCAAGGTTGAGGCAGTCAACCGCCGTTACATCCTTATATTTCTTTGTGAGATTTTTAATAGAAACAGACAACTTATTCTTCCCCCGAAATAAATCTCGATTTAATGCCCTCGTAAGCATCGGTAAGCATTCTTCCGACAAGTCCCTGCTCCCAATTGATATACGAAGAAGCAACCATGGAAGCTATACCGTGAACGAAAATCCACATTTCAAGGTGAAACATAAAAGCATTTTCCATGCTCATTCCCGTGCTTTTCATTATCATTTCAACCGATTTTTTCGCACTTTCCGTGCTGTCGTCCTTGTCACTGCCGTTTCTGTCACGCATAAATATCAGCTTAAAAAGCTCCGTTTCCTCGGCGGCGAAACGGATATATCCCAAGCCCATTGCCTTGTATGGCGGACAGCTTTCCTTTGCTCTTTCCTCATCAAGGAACAAGTCGAAAATTTCAAGTCCCCTTTCGATAACCGCTTCGCGAAGAAGTGACATCGAAGCAAAATTAGTGAAAATCGGCTGTGTCGAACAACCGAGCAACGCCGCTATGTCACGGGCATTCAGTCCTTCCTCGCCGTTTTTTCGTACAAGCTCAACTGCGGAATTTATTACATCTTCTCTTGTCGTTTTCGCTTTAGGCGGCATATCGACACTCCTTTTTATATATAGCATATGTTATATAACATGTGTGATTATACATCATTTTCTCTTATCTGTCAACGGTTTTTCGCCCTTGCAGATAACATTTCCAAAAAATAATTGATACCATATCCGCTTTTCGTCAATTCGACGGTTGAATACTCACCGATAAAGTGATAATATATCATTGATTTTAACACTTGGAGATACATATGCGAAAAAATTATTCAATGGACATGACCTGCGGTCCGTTCTTCAAAAAAATACTTATCTTTTCTGTCCCGATGATGCTTACGGGACTTTTACAGCTTGCTTACAACACCGCCGACGTCGTTGTTGTCGGTAAATTTGTCGGTAAACAGGCTCTTGCCGCCGTCGGTTCAACGGGTTCGCTCATCAACCTTTTCGTAAATCTTTTTATCGGTATTTCAATGGGCTCCGGCGTTATTGTTGCCCGCCATATCGGCGAGGGCAACGGTAAGGGCGTGCGCGATGCCGTCCATACCTCTATGCTTTTAAGCATTTATTGCGGTTTTTTTATAGGCATTCTCGGATTTTTCGCTTCGGGCAAAATGCTGGAAATAATGAATGCTCCCGATGATGTTATCGAACTTGCAACGCTTTATCTGAAAATCTATTTTCTCGGCTCACCGGGGCTTATGGCATACAATTTCGGCGCCGCTATAGTTCGCTCGACCGGTGACACCAAACGTCCGTTGTTCATTCTCACGTTTTCGGGTCTTGTAAATGTTGCATTGAATTTATTTTTTGTTATTGTCCTCAAATTCGGCGTAAGCGGCGTTGCCATTCCGACGATAATTTCTCAATATCTTTCTGCCGTGATGATAATAATTCACCTAAGACATATGAACAACGCCTGTCATCTTTCTTTTAAATCGCTTAAAATACACCGCACGGAGCTTCGGGATATTCTGAAAATCGGTCTGCCTGCGGGAATACAAAGCTCACTTTTCTCGGTTTCAAACGTTGTAATTCAATCAACCGTCAATTCTTTCGGCTCAAGCGCAATGGCGGGTGTTGCCGCCGGCTCTAACTATGACTCCTATATTTACACCTGCACAAATGCGATCTCTCAGACGGTAATGACCTTTGCTTCTCAAAACATGGGTGCTAAAAAATATTCCAACCTCGGCAGGGTTTACCGCCACTGCCTGCTGATAACTCTTGCAATCGGTGTCGGAATGGGCATGCTCGGTATGGCCTTCGGCGATTTCATCGTCGGTCTGTTCTCGGATGACCCCGAGGTTATCGCTATAGGAGCCGAGCGGCTTCGACTGATCATGCCATTCTATTTCTTCTGCTCACTCATGGATGTTGCGGCAGGTCAACTTCGCGGAATGGGCAAATCCTTTGCGCCGATGATGATATCCCTACTCGGTGCCTGCGGTTCGAGAATTCTCTGGGTATATCTCATTTTGCCGCTCAACCGCACACTGAACATGCTTTTCTGGTCATATCCCGTATCGTGGGCATTGACTTTCTGCGTACAATTTGCCGCCTATTTCATTCTTAAGCACCGCATGAAGAAAAAAGGCGTGTTTGACAATGAGGTTTTTAATTGAATATAAAACAGTAAAGCAGAGCATATTGACACGGCACTCACCGCACGAATGTCAGTATGCTCTGCTTTTTACAGTCTCAGGAACCTTGGATTTAATTGTAATTTAGGGCTATCGGTAATTATCCCGAAATTTCCGAAATCTTATTGCCGTCCGCATCAATGCTCCAATATTTCAAGGAGGTTTCACCGTTGTTATCAATAAGGCAAACGCCTGTGCCATGTGAAGCTCCGTATGTGAAAACAATTTCCTGATATACTCCCGAAGCGCAAACGACGTTGCCCTTTTCATCGTAAATTGCGGCAAAGCCGTCGATGTCAAGCCCCAACCAGTCGATATCTTCAAGAACGAATCGGTTTGAATTTATCGCATAACCGTAGCTTCTCGAACAGGATACTATTTCTCTTTTCGCCGTTTTATCGTAAATTCCGAAAACAATGCTCTGTCCGTAGCTTTCAGGCGCATAACAAGCGGAAATCACAACCGTTTCGCTCTCCGGCTGAACGGAAAACGGATCTGCAACTATTTCATTCTTCGGCAAAGTAACAATAATCTTGCCCTCGTTCGAAATAAAATACGCATTATTTTCATCAAAAGCCTGTAAAATATTCTGATTGAAATCGGTTGCATAAACATTGTCAAAGGATTTGTCTATGATTTTTCCACCTGTCTCATTAACAAGCACACAGCCGCCTTTTGCGTATCTCAATACCGCAACGGCCTTACCGTTATTTTCAAAAAGCGGTTCAACCTCACCGTCAAAAGCAGTAATCAGTTCTTTCCCCGTTTTATCAACTATCGTTGCGAGAATTTTCTCCCCTTTTTCGAGCTTCACGGCAAAAACGCTTTCGTTGATGGGATAAGCCTCTTTATAATTTGGTTCAAGAATAATATCTCCCTTTGCATCCGCTACTCCGTAAAGATTATCTTCGCTTTCTTCATCGGCGATTCCCTGCGGATTTGTATAGCATGAAACATATCCGAATTTTAATGCTCCGGCCGGAGCGATAAATACTTTTTCTTTATCGACAGTAACGCCGGAGGCTTCGGTTACTGCTGTCGGTTCGGCGCTTATTATACCGACAACTCTTTTGCCTGCCACGCCCGCAACTACGAGTATTAAAAATACGGCGGCAGCGGCAATAATCCGTTTCTGTACGGCAGATGAGGGGCTTCTGCCTTTTTTTGCATCAAGTAAAATTTCATCATTGAGATTTCCCATAGCATCAAGCAATTTATCTGATTTCACAAAAAACACCCTCCTTATTAAGATATTCCAAAAGCCTGCGCCGCGTCCTGTGAAGTGTCGTTTTCACCTTGCTTTGACTATAGCCGAACTCCTCGGCAATATCGGCAACAGAATCAAGATACCAGTAGCGACACACAAATATTCTTCTCTCATTTGTGCCCAGCGATGAAACGAACGAATTTAACAATTCCGTAAGCGCTTTTTCTTCCAAATCGTCATCAATTGTTTTTTCGCTCGGGATACATTCAAGCAATTCGTCCAATGCGAGCACCGCTTGTCCCCCTCCGCGCTTTCCGGCGCGCCTTTCCCTAAGCTTCTTTAACGCCGTCCTGCGAGCTATCTTTCCGAGAAATGTCGACAGCTCCGTCGGCTTATGCGGCGGAATACAGTTCCAAGCCGCAAGGTAAGTATCATTTACGCATTCCTCGGCATCGCCGAAATCACCGAGAATATTGTTTGCAATAGAGAAACAGTATCCGTCGTATTTCGCCGAGGTTTCCCGAATTGCCGTTTCGTTTCTGTCCCAATACAAGGCAACTATAGCATTGTCGTTCACTTTACCGCCTCCTGTTATTTTTTGAAAAGGCCTTTCATCCATATACTTTCGAAAAAGCCGCAGGTTGAAATTTCTTTCAAAAGTTTTTCGAATTTATACAGCCGTCTACTAATCTTAAAAACTCTTTTGCGGTGTATCGAAATCCCCGAACATATCGGAGACCCATGATATTTTACTCGGTCAATTCGATTTTTTTCTGTTTGCCGTTAACCTGTGCCGTAAAACTACCGTCGCTGCCGAGCTTTACTTTTTCGTATTTTTCGCTTACCTGTTTACCGTTTGTGTCAACAACCCATTCGCGAATTTCACCGTTTTCCGTAAATCCGAGAGCTATACCGTGCTCGTTTCCACTTGCAAAAATCAAAGTTCCGAATTCGCCGTCCGTTGAAATCTGCATCCCTTGGGCATCGAAAATTCTTGCAATATCCGATGGGTCAACGCCGTCGAGAGCACCTATTCTGGCAACAATTCTGTCCTTTGAAATCACGGTAAATTCGTCATATTCGCAAGGAATAAACAACTTTTCGGCATTCTTCAAGCCGTATTTAAGCCTGCCGTCGCAGTTTTTCATTACCATGGTGTAGCCGTGGTCAAGCTCTTCGAAATCGGCGGTTTCATTGACACCCAGAGCAAACATCAATTCGCCGTCTTTGTCGTAAATATATTTCTTATCTCCTACATCCCCTGTGAAAAAGCCGTAAAAATCATTTTTTGCCGTGATGTCGTATTCGAGAGAGGTAACCCGCTTGCCGTCTGTGTCGATAAAGGTGTGTTTGCCGTCGGACGGTTCAACTGATAACACGACGTTTTTGACGTCGGAAAAGGCGTTAATACGCACGATTTCGCCCGTAAAGAACGGGATAATCTCTTTTCCGTTTTCGTCAACGAGCGCAGACTTCGGTGAGCCGTCGCCGGTTTTTCTTGCAATAAATCTATCCTCCGTTATCGGTAGGATTGAAACGTAGGCGGGGGATAGAACAACATTTCCGTTGCTGTCCGCAATGCCGATTTCTCCGTCCATGCTTTCGGAATTGTAGCAAAATTTGTATCCCAATCCGGCATCGGAAGAGTAGTCAACATAAATTTTATCGCCATTTGACGTTATGTATTCGGGTCTCGTGGTTGTGAGCATACTTATGTCAACCGTATTCTCTTCTTCGCCGGTAATGCTTGAAGGTTCGGCGCTTATTATACCGACAACTCTTTTGCCTGCCACACCCGCAACTACGAGTATTAAAAATACGGCGGCAGCGGCAATAATCCGTTTCTGTACGGCAGATGAGGGGCTTCTGCCTTTTTTTGCATCAAGTAAAATTTCATCATTGAGATTTCCCATAGCATCAAGCAATTTATCTGATTTCACAAAAAACACCCTCCTTATTAAGATATTCCAAAAGCCTGCGCCGCGTCCTGTGAAGTGTCGTTTTCACCTTGCTTTGACTATAGCCGAACTCCTCGGCAATATCGGCAACAGAATCAAGATACCAGTAGCGACACACAAATATTCTTCTCTCATTTGTGCCCAGCGATGAAACGAACGAATTTAACAATTCCGTAAGCGCTTTTTCTTCCAAATCGTCATCAATTGTTTTTTCGCTCGGGATACATTCAAGCAATTCGTCCAATGCGAGCACCGCTTGTCCCCCTCCGCGCTTTCCGGCGCGCCTTTCCCTAAGCTTCTTTAACGCCGTCCTGCGAGCTATCTTTCCGAGAAATGTCGACAGCTCCGTCGGCTTATGCGGCGGAATACAGTTCCAAGCCGCAAGGTAAGTATCATTTACGCATTCCTCGGCATCGCCGAAATCACCGAGAATATTGTTTGCAATAGAGAAACAGTATCCGTCGTATTTCGCCGAGGTTTCCCGAATTGCCGTTTCGTTTCTGTCCCAATACAAGGCAACTATAGCATTGTCGTTCACTTTACCGCCTCCTGTTATTTTTTGAAAAGGCCTTTCACCTATATACTTCCGAAAAAATCCGAGAGGTTACAATTTTTTAAAAATTTTTTGCCGAAATTTATACAACAGTCCACTGCATAGAATATGCAAAAGCCCTCCGCTCGCTCGTTTGAGCTAAAGCGGAGAGCCGAATTTAATTCGATTTATCAGTCGAGCTTTGCCTTGAGGTAATTATCATAGAAATCCTTAACGCCTGCGTAGAAATCCTCAACGCCGCCGTCGTTCTTCATAATATAATCGGCCATCTTTTCGCTTTCGCTGGTGTGGAAAATTTCCTCTTCGTGAAGGTCGTTTTCGCGAAGCTTCTCAACGCTCTTACCGTCTCTCTCGGAGCCTCTTGCAAGCATTCTCTGATAACGAACCTCGTCATCGCTTACAACAACGTCAACAAGCACGAATTTGTCGCCGAACGCCTTTTTGAATATCTCGATATCCGAGGGCGGACGAATGCCCGAAACAAGGAAGTTGGGGCTGTCTGACTCCTTTATTTTCTTAACGATAAGCTCGGGGAAGAAGGTCTGACCGTTCGCGGTCATATACTTCTTTGAGGTCGCGTGAAGATTGTCTCTTGTAAGCTCAAGGCCGTCTGCCGCCGCAAGCTCTCTTACAACGTCGCCGATTGAAATCATCGGAAAGCCGTAGGTCTTTGCGACATACTCAAGGAAGAAGTCCTTGCCTGTTCCGTTTTTGCCAACTGCTGCTAATACCATTTTATTTTACCTCCGTAATTATATTTCGGGAATTTCTATTTCAATCTCTTTTCCGAGCTCTGCCGAACGGGAAATGCCGTCGATTATAGCCTGGTTGTAGAGAATTTGGTCACATGGAACGGGAGCCTCGCCGCCCTCCTTGACCGCATCGACAAAGGAGCGAATTTTGATGTCGAAGCAATCCTCTTTGTTGCTCTTTACGGGAATAACGGTTTCGATTTGCTCACCTGCAATTTCATGATAAATAACAAGCGGACCGCCGATACTGCCGTTCCAGCATTCGGTTGAGGGGACTCTGACCGAGCCCTTGGTGCCCATAATAATGGTGTCACCCGGGGTGTCAAGATTCATCGCCCACGCAATTCTGAAGTCAAGAATAATTCCGCCCTCAAGACGGATAAACGCCGCCGCAAAATCGTCAACGCCGAACACGTCATGGTGCTCGTAGCTCGGGCTCTTTCCGAAGAAATCCGACTTGTAGCCCGAAACGGTCAAGGGCTTGGGATAGCCGATTGAATTGAGAGCCATATCGAGCGAATAACATCCTATATCGCCGAGCGCACCTATACCTGCGGTATCCTTTTGAATAAAGGACGTGCCGAACGGAGTGGGAATACCTCTGCGTCTGCCACCGCCGGTCTGAATGTAATAAATCCGGCCGAGCTCGCCCGACTGAACAACTCTCTTGAGCATTTTCATATTCTCGTCGAAACGGGGCTGGAAGCCGATTGAAAGCACGCCCTTGCTTGCCTTCTCCGCCTTGCATATAGCAACAGCCTCTTCGAGAGTAACACACATCGGCTTTTCAAGCAGTACGCTCATTCCGTGCTCAAGCGCATAAATCGTGCATTCCGCATGGGTAGCGTTGTATGTGCAAACGCTTACCGCATCGCACTCGCCCGCATCGACAAGCTCCTTGTGGCTCGGATAAAACTTAATGTTGTCGCCGACATTGTATCTTTCGCAAAATGCTTCCGCCTTGCCGGGAACAAGGTCGGCAAGCGCAACGATTTCAACATCGGGGCACTTTTGGTAAGCTTTAACGTGAGCCTCGGCTATCCATCCGGTGCCGATAATGCCCACTTTGAGCTTTTTGCTGTAGTCTCGAACCTTTACGTCAGCGGGGGCATCTTTAAATTTATCAAGAATATTCTCCGACATAATAAATACCTCTCTTTATATTATTACCAGCTCAGCGTTTTAAGATACTCTCTGCTGAGCTTAACCGACTCGATTCTCGTGTTTCCCTTTGCGGGGTCATCCTGCTCGACAACAACCCACTTTGCACCCGCATCCTCACAAGCCGCAAGAATTGACGGAATATCCTGTAATCCGTACCCGACGGGCATAAATGAAAACGTCTCTTCTTCTTCGCTTTCCTCGCCGTCGTCAATGCCGATAAGCTTATAAAGGCTACCGTGCTTTCCACCGCTCATCTTGAAATCTTTGAGATGAACCACGGGAGACCTGCCCGAATATTTGGTTATGTATTCACTCGGATTTACGCCCGCAACATTCACCCAGCAGGTGTCGATTTCGGTTTTGAGCAAATCCTCGGAAATTGACGAATATAGCACGTCAAGTGCATATTCGCCGTCAAGCTTAACAAATTCAAAATCGTGGTTGTGATAAAGGAGCTGTATGCCGAGCTTTTTAGCCGCTTCGGCAATCTTTCTTATTCCCTCAACCGTCGAAGCAAAACCGTCGGTGCCGGGACGACATTCCTCGGTAAGATATGGCACGGCAACGTATTTACAGCCGATTTCCGCATAATCCGAAAGTACCTTTTCGGGATCGGCAAGCATATCGTAATAAGGAACGTGGGCCGAAATGGGAACAATACCGATTTCCTTGCAAAAATCTCTTATTTTTGCGGGGCTCTCGCCGTAAAGGCCGGCAAATTCAACGCCATCATAGCCGAGCTCCTTCATTTTTTCGATTGTACCGTAAAAGTCCGACTTCATTTCATCTCTGACGGAATAAAGCTGCACTGCAACAGGTAATTTCATAATCAATCCTCCAAAAGAATTATCGGTTATATAATATACAAATATAATATCATATCTTACAGCCGCATACAAGTAAAAAATCAAAATTCCGCCGTGTTTTGCATATATTTTTCCGTAATTTCCGCCGCAAGGCATACAATTTCGGAACACGGACGTTTTTGATAATAGCTTTGTGTCCGTGTCTCAGGGACAGGTTCGCTCGCCGAATCAAGCCCGAGAAGCTCTCTGCACACGATCGTGCCTGTCTGTGCCTTAAATTCGCCCGCCGCCCGCTGTATGAGCGCATACAGCGCCGCCTTTTTATCCTTGTCGTTCGGGTCGGTGCAGGCAAATTTGAATGAAAGCGTCATCGTCATGCCGCTTATCGCGCCGCAAACCTCTCTGAGCCTACCGAAGCCGCCGCCGAAGCCCGCGGAAATTTTCAAAGCGGTTTCTCTGTCAAATCCGAGCTCCTCGGAAAAAGCGCAGAAAACCGACTGCGCACAGTTCATACCGCTTTCAAAAAGGCTTTTTGCATATTCACCCTTATTCATATTTTCCTCCGAAAAAAGCTGCCGCAAAAAATGCGACAGCCGATTGCTAAAAGATTATGCGTTCTGTTCGCTGACAGACTCATTAAATTCGTTGACCTGATTTGCCATTGCCTTACGGCGCTCATGAAGCTCTCTATACATTCTGTCTCTCTTCTCGCCGCTCAGGTCGTAGAAGAACTTGGGAATGATGCTGAGAATACCGGTGACAACGGGAAGAATGGTGCACATCCAAAACAGTGAATATTCTGTCTTTTCGGACTGGTTGCCGAAGCCTGCGCCCTGAACATAGCCGATTCTTGCAAGGATTATCGCCTTGACGGTCTGACCGACGGTGGAAACAAGCTTCTTGGCAAGTCCCTTTGCAACGCCCGTCATACCCTCGGAACGGTAGCCCGTCTTCCACTCGCCGTAGTCGATAGCTTCGTTTCTCATTTCCTCGGGGATAACCTTCTTAATGCCGTAGAAGAACATCCAAATCGTCTCACGAATCATAAACGCGGGAATCATCGCGCTGAGCTTCTTGTAATTCTTGTTGATTGAGCCGACAATAAACACGCCCGTCATAAGCAGGTTGTCGATGTGTGAGCCGACAATCCACAACGCCTTGGTGGAGAATTTCTTTCTCGCCCAGGGAACGTAAGAATAGCTGATGGGGGAAACGACCGCACCGGGAATACCGACGATGGTAGTCATTGATGCAAGTCCGAGAACGTTTATGTAGTAATAGTTTGTACCGGAGTTTATGCTGAATTCGCTGAGGAATTCGGAAAGGGTGATAAGAAGAAGAGGCTTGTTGGTGAATACCGACTTGATGCCCGCAAAAATGCTCGGACGGTCAACCGTCTGCATAACTCTTTCCTTTGAAACAAAGGCAAAGTAGAGCGCAAGCAAGCCGCTGACAACGGTGGTGAACATGCCTCCGCCGACATAAAGCGAACGCATCGGAATTTTGATAACGCCTCTGCTTACAAGGTCAATCATAAGACCCATAAGGATTTCGGGTGCCTTCTCGACGAATCCCGAAAGCAGGTTTGCCTGAGTTATAAGTCTTGTTCTGTCGATAATGTTCGGTGTGATTGTCGCAGTCATACCCGTTCTCGCAATGGCTATAAGAGAGCTTGCAAGATTGGTAAACAACTGCAAAATCAAATAAAACGCAAGCTTTGAAACATCATAAAGTCCCTTGTTCCCGAAGAAAATCGGCATCAAATAGAACAAAATGCTGCAAAGCACGCCGGGACCGGCATAAATTACGAGCCAAGGCTTGAACTTGCCCCAACGGGTTCTTGTTTTATCGACTATTGCCGCAAGGAAAATATCATTGATAACATCCCAGATACCGATAACGAAAGTAACGATTTTCTGGAAATCAAGGCCTACACGAATAATATCCGTTACAAAAATATCGTTGTATTTTGTGATATTAAAGCTTTGGGAAATATCATCGAGTATGTAAGCTACGGTTTCCTTCGTGCCAACATAGCGTCTGTCCTTAGGGACGGCGTTATGCTCTTTCTGCTCGACCTGAGCAGTGGCGTTAGCGCTTGAAGCCATATCATCTCTCCCTGTCTTGAAATATTCGATTTATTCTATCACACACAGCCGATGTTTTCAATACCGTAAAAATTTTTTATGAAATATGCACAGTATATCAGCGTGCTTTTTGGTGAATAAGCCTATTGCTCGGGTGTGCTTTGTGCTTTTTTTCGCTTTACGGAGCGGTACCTCATAAAGAACCAAAGAATTATGAGCACCTGGAATATCGCCGCAACGATAAAGATGGAGTTGAGCACCTCGGCGTGAAAGGTCAGGCGTATGCAAAGCACGATTGACCACGTGAGCCCGCTTGCGCAAATGAACCTGTGTCTGATTTTCCACCACAGTGCCGCAAAAACGATAAGCGGTATGAACGCAACGGGAACGGCATAAAGAAAGACAAGCCAAACCTTTCCCGCTTCAAATCCCGCAAGACGCAATGCGAAGTAAATTATTGAAGCAACAAGAAACACCAATCCGACCGACAGTAAGGGAATGATTATGCGGTTCGTAAGGTGCGGCTTTTTGCCGCTTACTTTCGGCGTCGCATTCCCTGCAAGGTCGTTGAGTGTCACGCCGTAAAGCTCCGCCAGCTTTTCCAAAACGACAAGGTCGGGCAGCCCGTCTCCACGCTCCCATTTGGAAATTGATTTGTCCGAATAAGTCAGCTTTTCGCCGAGCTCCGCTTGAGTCAAGCCCGCCGCTTTTCGCAATGCGGTAAGATTTTTCGCAATATTCTTTTTCAGTTCCTCTTCGGTCAAGCCCGTTCACCTCTCAATTTAATATTTAATACATTATGATTATACTATAAGCCGATGTGAAAATCAAGTCGATTTTTCGTTGAAATTTAAGGCATTCTACTCTCGGTAGAGTCGAATTTACGGCGGGTAGAATTGTAGAATTGCTTAATAGAATTTGAAAGTAATACAATAGCGTGACTTTTTTGCGACTTTGGGGTAGAATGTTTTTCGTCGGTTGCGACTAAAACAACAAAAATGAGGTGTGCCATATGGCAAAAATAAATTACAATTATTATGACGTTCAGCCCGTCGGCAGCATTGCCGAAATGATTAACCTTGCTCTTGAGCAATGCCCCGAAAAGCTTGCTTACAAATATAAGGTCAACGACGAAATCGTTTCCCTGACCTATGCCGAATTTATAAACCGTGTCTATTCCCTCGGTGCTTTTCTCGAATCCAAAGGCCTCGGCAACTGCCGCATAGCCTGTATCGGTGCGAACAGCATTAACTGGATAACCGCATACTTTACCGCTCTGCGCTCCTCGGGCGTGTTCGTTCCCCTTGACAGAGAATTGCCCGGTAAGGATATCATTCACCTAATCAACGACAGCGAAAGCAAGGTTGTTTTCTGCGACGGAAAATACGAAGAGCTTTTCAGGGAAAATGCAGACTCACTCGACGGCGTGGAATATTTCATTTCATTTGACCGCAGTGAAGCCGACGGCAAATTTATTTCCTTTGAGAATTCGATTTCCGAGGGCTCGAAACTTGACAAAAGCGCATTTTTGGCTCTTGAAACCGACCACAATGCAATGAAAATGCTCGTTTATACCTCGGGAACAACGGGAATGTCAAAGGGCGTTATGCTCAGCGAACACAATCTTGTTTCAAGCGTTTATTACGGACTTCAGGTATCGACGGTTTACGAAACGGGTCTGTCGGTGCTTCCGTACAATCATACTTACGAAAGCGTTTCCGACCTGCTTGTGTCGTTCCATCACCACTCCACGCTTTGCATAAACGAAAGCCTGCTTGCAATACTGAAAAATCTCAAGATTTATCACCCCGATTATCTTTACATCGTTCCCGCGATTGCCGAAAAATTCTACACCCGCATAATGAAAGAGATTGAGTCAAAAGGGAAGAAAAAGCAGTTTGATGCATTAATAAAGCTCAGCAATGCGTTGAGAAAAATCGGCATCGACAAAAGAAAGAAATTCTTTTCGTTCCTGCATGAAACTTTCGGCGGAAATCTTCGCAAAATCGTGTGCGGCGGTGCTCCCATAAGAGCCGAGGTCGGCGAATTTTTCGACAGCATCGGTATCTCTCTCATAAACGGCTACGGCATAACCGAATGCTCTCCCCTTGTTTGCGCAAATAACGACGCCGCAAACGACTACCGCACCGCAGGAATTAAACTTCCCTGCATTGATTGGAAAATCGACCGCCCGAATGAAGAGGGCATCGGCGAAATTCTTGTCAAGGGCGACATAGTAATGCTCGGCTACTACCACGAGCCGGAGCTCACCGCCGAGGTGCTCAAGGACGGTTGGTTCTATACGGGCGATTACGGTTACATCAACGACAAAGACCAACTTGTCATTTCCGGAAGAAAGAAAAATATCATCGTTCTCAACAACGGCAAAAATATTTATCCCGAGGAAATCGAGAGCTATATTCAGGGAATTGACTATGTCACCGAGGTTATCGTCAGCGGCGAAAAGGACGAAAACGGCAATGAAAGCTCACTGCTTGCGGAGGTTTTCCTTTCCGAAAGCAAAACTCCCGCACAGGTGCTCAGCTCAATCCGCACCGCCTGCAAGGAGCTTCCGATTTATAAGCAGATATCCAAGGTCGTTATCCGCGACAAGGAATTTGACAAAACAACCTCCAACAAAATCAAACGCTTCGTCGGCGACAAGAAAAAGAAAGGCAACAGCGAAAAAGTCGTCGCCGAGAAAAAAGACGCTTAATAATTCAATTATATATTACATTATAATATATGTGAACAGAAAGACCATACCTTTTTATTATCGGGGTATGGTCTTTGATATTTTACGCCATTGATATGTATTTACACTTAATTTAAAGGAAAACCCTATGCATAAATGCTGCGTTCGAACTCACATTAAACGGCTATTTCTTCGGCTTTTGAAGAATAAGGAACTACAACCGCCCATAGTTTTGTTGCCGTTTTAAAACCGCTTATCAAAATACATCGTATATTAAGCTTTTCAAAGACTCCGACTATAATTTCTTTGATTTCTTCACATCGCTTATCCGCTAATCTAAACGCCAAGAGCCAATTCAAAATTTCAAATTTAAATTATTATACGGAAAAATCCGAGACTTTTTGTTTAAAATCCCGGATTTGTTTGCTACGTTTTGCAGTTATTTGTTTTTTCAAAACTTACCGCTTGAGCCGCCGTGAGATCTGCCGGAGGAGCTTACATGGGTCGAACCGCCCGAAAAACCTCCGCTTGAGCCACCGGAACGGTGATTACCGCTATCGGTATCTATCCGCACTTTTGTTATATTACTGTAAAGGAAAACGTCCCGTGCATCGGTTATCCTCGCCGAGCCGAGCATATAATCATCCGCTCCGCTCTTCGGCTTCACGGATTTCAGCGGTGCCGAAATAATCTTCATTATGACGAACGCCGCCGCAAAGCCAAACAATACCGAAAACAAAATTTTAAGTGCGGGGAAGCTTTTTTTCTCGGCGTAATAATACGTCGGCACCTCAGATACCGCCCAATCATAGCTGTATCCGCCGTCATATCCGCCGACATCGGCACCGAGCCCTATCATTTCGTCGCATTCGCGCGCAAAAGTCTCGAACGCCCGATAATAATCACCGCTTCCGAGATACGACAGCACGCCCGCATTCTGCATAATGCTGTTTTGGCGGTATTCGGAGAATATTTCGGTTGCACTGCCGTAAGTGGTTATCGCCCAATCACGCTCGCCCATATTTAAAAGAAGAAGTATGCCGTCGTCGCTTTCGCCGTAACCGTAGCCGTTATAATCGTAAAAATCATCGGCAAATTCCGTCGGGGTTTTGTTGCCGATATCGTTCACCGTCACAACGGCAACCTCCACCTGACGTCGCTCACTGATTTCCTCGAGCATTTTGAGCAGGGACGCCGCCTCTTCGCCGTCAAGCAAGCCCGCCTCGTCAACAAGCAGGTCAAGCTGTCTTTGTTCGGGTATATCGGAATATTCGGCATACGCCGCAACCCCCGAAAGCAAAAGCAGCAGCACGGTCATAAGCAAGGCAAAAATTCTTTTTTTCATATTGCCGCCCCCTTAAAACCGCTCTGCGAGAAGGGTTATCAGCGAAAATGCCGCCGAAAGCCCTGCTCCGAGAATGCCGAACCACTTCCAAAATGCATTTTTGTCAAGCGGAAGATTGCCGACAGTCTTGCCCGTCTGCCCATTCATGGCAAAGGTGTATTTTTCACCCTTGTATGTGGTGTTCAAAATCCAAACGGGATACAGGGCATATCTTACCTTGCCGCCCTGTATGTTGATGTTCGAACGTTTTTCGGTAACGCCCGAGCACTCGGACGTAGTTTTTCTCATTTCGCCGATAAGACTGCTTTTCACTCGCTCGTTCGCTCTCGGAGTATTTTCTTCATAAGACACATCATATCTGTCGGCATAATAGCCTGCAAGGTATGCCGCCTTGAAATCTTCGGCCTCGGCAAGATTAAACGGTTCGAGCGACTCCATTAAATCGTCGGGCATTTTTGATGAGCCGTCAACGGGAATCGCCTTGAACGATGCTTCGGCACTGCGGTAAAGGTCATAATGCGAGGTCTTGGTGTAGCGGTACTTACGATCGCTCCAAACCTTTGTTTGAATGCCGCCGAAACCCGCCGTTCCCTGCGGATCACAATCAAAAAGCCAATAAGGAACATAAATTCCTTTTATTTCATCTATATGATTTTCTTCCTTAAAAAGCTTCGGTAACAGTTTTTTACCGGAAATATGCTTTTTGTAGCCCTCCTTGGCGGCGTTTTTATCAAGCTTAAACGGGATTATCAGGTTCGGGCGCAACTCTCCCGAAAGCCGACCTTTTATTGTAATCGGACTGTCGCAATAGGGACATTTTGTCGCAGAAACAGTATTATCCGCCACTATTTCGCCGCCGCATGAGGTGCAGATATATATTCTCATATCCGCAACTTCATCGTCATCCCATCGGTTTTCTTCACCGTTCCAGCTCACACTGTCGGCAGTATTCTTTTCTTCATTTGCCGCTTCTATTGCGGCAACATCAAATTCCGAATCGCAGTACGGACACTTGACATTCTGGCTTTCACTGTCAAATTCTACCGAACCGCCGCAATTCGGGCACTTGTATTCATTTAATACAGCCATAAAATCACCTGTCGTCAGCCATTGGTTATATCCGACTCGTCAAATCTGTCGCCGCACTCGGGGCAGAATTTCGGGGGATTTTTCGGGTCCTCGGGTTGCCAGCCGCATTTGTCACAACGATACAGCGGTTCGCCCGCAGGCTTTTTTGCTCCGCAGTTTGAGCAGAATTTTCCCTTGTTCACCGAGCCGCAGGAGCACTTCCAGCCCTGCTCCGTCGGCTTGGGAGAACCGCATTCGGGGCAGAAATTGCCGCTTGCCTGTGTGCCGCAGGAGCATTTCCAACCGTCCGCATTGGCTCTTTCCTGCTGTTGGCTCACACCCATATTATAGAAATTCTGAGCCGCCGCAAAGCTACCCTGACCCATCACTCCGCCTGCCATTCCGACTCCCATAAAGCCTGTCGTTGCGCCTGCGGAATTGCCGGCCGCCGCTTCCATTGCGTTCGCCGTCGCATCGGTCATTCTTCCTGCCATAATAAACGGATTTGAGCCTATGCTTGCCGCATCCTCAAGCTCGTTTATCTTCTTCATATCGTCATCCGTCAGCGTTATGGGGTTGAGTGCGATTTTGCCCACGGAAATTCCTCGCTTTTCGGCCCATTCGCTCTTGAGCTCGGCATTCATTGCCTCCTTGAGCTCCTTTGCCCTTGCGGGAAGCTGCGCGGGTCTGAGCTCCTGCTCCGCAAGAAGTGCAAGTGCCGGCTGTAAGGCATCTATAAACTCGGCTTTGAGCTGTGAGTCAATCATATCTCTTGTAAATTCGCTCTCAACATTTCCGCAAAGCCTTGTGTAGAAAAGCAACGGGTCGGAAATTACATATGTATAAACGCCGTTGCAACGAACCTGCACGGTTCTGCTCATACCGATACGCTTATTGACAACCTCGAACATTATGGGGCTCGCCGTACCGAATTTATTGTCGATTATTTCCTTTGTATTAAAATAATACACCCTTTGGTCCTTGGCGGTGTCGCCGCCGTAGGTAAAGCGCTTGCCTATCGTTCTGAACGTAGCCATTATGCTTTCACCGAATGAACCCGCAAAAATGCTCGGCTCGGTCGAAGAGTCATAAGTAAATTCGCCGGGCTCGGCACAGAACTCGACAACCTTGCCCTGCTCAACGATAATCATACATTGACCGTCGGCAACGGCTATGCCCGAACCGCTCGAAATTATATTGTCGTTTCCCTTGGTATTGGACGAACGGCTGCCTGTTTGCTTTTGTCCCTTTCTCATAAGAACATCATTCGGCAAAGCTTCGCAGTAGAAAAACTCCTTCCACTGATCGGCAAGTGTTCCGCCGAGAGCTCCGGTTCCCGCTTTAATAAGTCCCATAAAACTCACTCCTTCTTTACTGTCGGCGATTTTCGCCTTATAAGCTGATTTTATCACATTTTGATATAAAAATCAATCAAGTTTCAAATTTACTTTTCATATTTTGGCGAATGGCGGTTTAGCTTGGAAATACAGGC
>CAYNUD010000002.1:0-39490 GCA_964400315.1 uncultured Clostridium sp.
TGTATTCTGCCCTGACTCTCGGTTTCGGGAACGCGCTGAACGCGGTGAACGCCGCTTTCGAATTTAAGGCGTGAATATGCGCCCTCGCCCTCAATCATAAAGCTGATTTCCTTGAAGCCGCCGAGCTCCGTCGGATTTGAGCTGAGAACATCGCATCTCCAGCCCTTTGCTTCGGCATACATAGAGTACATCCTGAACAGCACGCCCGCAAAAAGCGATGCTTCTTCGCCGCCGGCACCGCCTCTGATTTCGACAATAACGTTTTTGTCGTCGTTTGGGTCACGGGGCAATAAAAGAATTTTGAGTCTTTCGCCGCTTTCGGCAACTCTTTCACGAGCAGAATCGAGCTCTTCGAGCACCATTTCCTTAAATTCATGCTCAAGTCCGCCCGCATCAAGCAAATTTTTCGCTTCGAGCATACTGCTTTCGGCACTCTTGTAGCGGCGATATTCCTCCACTATGGGTGTCAGCGTTTTCAGCTCCTGCATGAGCTTCTTGTACCGATCAAGGTCTGCGACAACGTCACCGTCGCACAGCTTTCGGTTTATATCTTCAAAGCGTTCTTCAACCTTTTTAAGTTTATCGAGCATAAATCCTCCGAATTATTCCGAATCCTCACGGATGATCTTTTTAATGTTTTTTTCGACTTTCACTCTTTCGAGCATTACCTCATGTCCGCATTGAACGCATTTGATACGGAAATCCGCACCGATACGCAATACGGTAAACTTATCTCCGCCGCACGGGTGTTTTTTCTTCATCAAAAGAATATCTCCGATTCTGACATCCATTATTCTTCACTCTCCGATGCATAAAAATGCTGAGTCCAGCAATATTTGTGTTCGGGGTCGGCATCCTTTGCGACACCGAGGCCCACAACGGTAAATTCGGGATTCATCATATTTTTGTAATGCGTTTCGGAAGCTCTCCAAGCCTCGCACACGGCTTGCGGGGTTTCAAAGCCCCAGCCGAGATTTTCGCCGACCTTTCCCTCACTGTAACCGGCTTCCTTAAAAATGGAAGAAAAATATTTTCCGCCGGGTCTGTAATGGTCATGGTCGCCCGACCAAGCCAGTTCCTCCGCTCTGACGCACGACATTACGGTAAGCTCCTCACTGAGTTTCAGAGGCGCTACCCCCTTTTCGGCGCGGTAGCTGTTGGTTATCCGCAGAATCTCATTTATAAATTCCGCATACTTTTTTCTGTTCTCCTTTGCGGCAGGAAGCAAATCATCATAGCTTGCCGAATATCCGATTCTGTTGCAGGATACCGTGCTCACCGTTTCTCCCGCTTTTCTTTCACTTCCGTCGGAAAAGACTTCATATATCAGCGTTATGTTTTTTACGACCTTAACGCCGTACTTTGATTCTCTGACCGTTTCGGTCTCCTTTTTGGTTTCCTCCGCCCTTTCGGAGATCGAAGCCGAAGTCTGCTTGATCTTTGCTTTTTTTGTTGTGCTTGCTTTTTTTGTTGTAGTTACCTTTTCGGATGTTGATTCGGGAACGGTGCTTACCTGTGTTGTCACAGCGGCAGTCGTTTCCGAAAGCGTTGTTTCGGTAACAATCGAAGCTTCGAGCGTTGTTTCCGTTAGGGCTTTTGTATCGTTTCTTGCCGTGTTCGCACCGCAGGAAACAAACACCGCAAAAGACAGCAGTACGGCAACGGCAAAAGGAATTTTTTTCAACATTGATTATTTACCCTCTCAGCTATTGATTATATCGAAATTAAGCGTAGCTGTGAAAACCCCGCCCGTACATGCAACGTTGAACGTTCCGCCCTGCATCTCGGCAAGACTTTTCGCTATCGAAAGTCCGAGCCCGTGACCGTCGGCATGGCCCGAATCATCCGCCCGAACAAAACGTCCGAGGAGAACATCGCCGTCTATATCCTCGGCGGTTTCCGTAAGATTGGTAACTTTGATTACCGCCCTGCCGTTTTCCTCATACAGAGCAACATTGACATCCGTTCCGTTGCGTGCATACTTGCACACGTTGGAAAAAATGTTTGACAGCAGACGCCACATGCTTTCGCCGTCGCACATAACAAACAGCTCGTTTTGAGGCAACGACATTCTCGGCAACACGCCGCACTTATCGAAATTATACATAAATTCCTCAACGGCTTGCGTAAGGGTTATGTTAAGGCTCGCTTTTTCGAGATTTACCTTCCAAGTGCCCGAGGTTATCTGCGATGCCTCAATAAGCTCGTTTACAAGATTTGCGAGCTTTTGAGTGTGCCGTTTAAGCACACCCGCATATTCTATCCGTTGCTCCTGCGTTAAATCTTCTCTTTCGAGAAGCTCCGCAAAACTCGAAATGGAGGTGAGCGGCGTTTTGATGTCGTGGGAAACGTTCGCCAGAAGCTCGGTTTTCAGTTTCTCCGTTTTAAGTTCCTGCTCCATGGCCTTGTTGATTTCTTTTCGTATCAGGTCAAGGTTTCTGCCGTGAGCACGAATACTCGAAATAGACAGCTTGCTTGCAATATCGTCTCCCAAAACACCCTGAGCAAGCTTTTGCCCTTCTTCCTTAACATAATGCAGATTTATCGCAACCATGCAGATTATCGGAATCATTATAAGCCTTGTCAGCAACCAAAGGATGAGGAATATTTCAAAAACGGTATTTTTATCCGTACCCTCGTCAATGAGCATCAAATATGCCGTTACCGAAAGAACGGCCACCTCGACAAGTATATAAAGCGCTATACCCGCGATAAGTTTCGGGAACAGCCTCGTTTCCGCCTTGCTCTTTCTTTTTTCTCGGGGAGTACGCCGCTTTATTTTACGGTATATACGGTAAACAAACAGATTTTTATAGAGCTTGCCGAGCTTTACCCGAACGGAAAGCGTTGAAAGAAACGACATCAGCACAAGCATTATGACAACGCAGGCTATAACAATTATGACATTGTTCAAAACCATACCGACATCCGCCGCGGACGTAAGTCCTATGACTATCCATGCGGCGATTAGCGTGACTATCAAAAATGTGGCGCACAATTCTATCGGTATTCGGTCTACAAAGCCGGGAATAACCTCGCCCGTTTCTTCGTTGCTCGTTCCCGCATTCATCGTCACCAGCGCAAGCAGAATTATTATTACAATGGCCGATGCCGCAAGCACAAGGAAAAGATAATATTTCAACGAATCCGCAAGCTCTATCCATTCAAACGCCTGCTGATATTTATCCTTTGCCTGCATTTCCTCGTTTACCACTATCCAATAACGCAGCTTCATCGGAGCGATTCCGCCGCTTTCGTCATATAACAGGAAATCTGAGCTCCCCGCATAACCGAGGTCTTCGTTTTTATATTGCGATTTTTCCGTTGAATTGGTAAAAAGCACCTTTCCGCTGTAATCGGTGATGGCAAAAATAAAATTCGTTTCCTCCGGAGAAAATCTCGCTTTGTAATATTTAATTCGGTATTCGTCATTTGTTTCGATAAGGCAGGAATAGTAATCCCTTGCCTGCTCGATATCGTCGAGCGTATATTGCTGAACCGCAACGCTCTTTGCCGTACCGCCGTTGTCTCCGCTGTTATAAAATCCGTACTGAAAAAGATAGGTTATACCGAGCACACAGCCCACGGCAATTACGGTGAGACAAAGCAATATCGTCACAACGGCAGAATGGTCGTAATCGGAATAAAACTTATTCTTTTTCATCAGACCGCCTCCGAATTATTTTTTCTCCATCTTGTATCCGTGACCCCACTCAACCTTAAGATAGTCGGGCTTTGCGGGGTTTATTTCAATCTTTTCACGCAAATGGCGGATATGCACCGTGACGGTATTTTCCGAACCGAACGGGTCATCGTTCCAAACATTGCGGTATATTTCTTTAGGTGAAACAACAACGCCGACATTTTCCAAAAAGAACTTCAAAAGCTGTAATTCCGTCGGAGTCAAACTGACCGGCTCTCCGTCCACGGTTACGGTTTTCGATTTTTCGTCATATTCTATGCCCCCGTTGCACAGCTTGCTGCTTTTTTCCGCGGCATCGGAAGCACCGCCGAGCCTGTCGTAACGGCGAAGCTGAGAGCGCACACGGGCAATAACCTCAACGGGCACAAACGGTTTTGTGATATAGTCGTCCGCACCGGCATTAAGTCCGCCCACCTTATCACTGTCCTGTCCCTTTGCCGTAAGAAGAATGACGGGAATGTTTGAGCTTTGACGGAGAATCGAAAGCGCCTTTATTCCGTCCATGACAGGCATCATTACATCCATGAGCAAAAGGCTTATGTTTTTTTCTTCGATGATTTCAAGAGCCTGTCTGCCGTTTTCGGCTTCGTATATTCCGTATCCCTCGGCCGAAAGATATATTTTAAGCGCCGAACGAATATCGGGCTCATCGTCGCAAATAAGAATGTTATACATATCGTTCCCTCTCGTTTTACCACTTTTTTTGCGGACATTTTTGTTTTATAAACGCCGCCTTAAATTCCGGATAGCATCCGCATTTTAAGCAAGTACCGCTCAGAAGCGACTCGCACCCCTTACATATTTCGAGCCGTCTCGAATACTCCTCATCATCCGCCTTGTCACAGGCATGGATTCGTTCGATCCTTTTTTTTATATCTTCGAGAGTGTCCGCACTGCCGCTCTCGCGGAGCAGACAGCGCAGACAGATTCTTTCTTCACTCATTTTATTATAAATTTAACCACACTGCAAGCGGGAAGCACTGCGGTAAAGCCGTCCGCAAGCGGCTTGAAATCGGTGAATTTGCTTGTTTCAACCGCATTCTTGTTTTCAAAGCTGTTGTAGCGGTCGATATGTCCCGTGAGTATTTCCGCTTCAATGCTCTCAAGAGCAAAATCCGCAATTTGGCATTTGATTTCCGCCGCTTCGCTTGCCGATGTATTTACAACAGTTGCGCAAATACAGCCGTCCTCATTCACGGAAGCGCTTTCTATGAGCTGAGGAAGCGAATAATCCTTCGTACCGTTCTTTTGAGAAGTTATATATGAGCCGAGCAAAGTGTTGCCCTGATGCTCCTTATACATCTTGAACACATGATAGGTCGGCGTAAGAAGCATATCCGCGCCGTCCGTAAGAATTACCGATTGAAGAACATTGATCGCCTGCGCGATATTTGCCATTCGTATGCGGTCGGAATGCTTATTGAAAATATTGAGCGTAAGTGCCGCAACAACGGCGTCACGCATGGTATTCTGCTGATATAGGAAGCCCGGATTCGTTCCCGCCTCCACATCATGCCATGTTCCCCACTCGTCAACGATAAGATCAACTCGCTTTTCACGGTCGTAACGGTTCATTATTTCAATGTGACGCGTGATTATCTCGTCAATATGATAAGCCTTGGTAAGAGTGGTGTAATATTCGTCGACGGAAAATTCGGTCGCGCTGCCCTTGTGACCCCAGCCGTGAGTAACGGTGTAGTAGTGAAGCGACAGACCGTTCATCTGATTTTTGGCATGCTTCATCACCGTCTCGGTCCAATTGTAATCCTCGCCGTTGGGACCGCATGCAACTTTGTATATTCGATTGTTTTCGGGATCGTAGTTGCGCACGTACGTTGCGTAACGCTTGTATGTTTCGGCATAAAATTCGGGACTCATATTGCCGCCGCAACCCCAATTCTCGTTGCCTACGCCGAAATATTTAAGTCTCCACGGTTTCTCACGCCCGTTGCTTTTGCGAAGCTCGCTCATGGGGGACATTCCGCCGAAGGTCATATATTCGACCCATTCGCTCATTTCCCGAACCGTTCCGCTTCCGACATTGCCCGCTATATAAACATCACAGCCGAGCTGTTCGCAAAGCTCGAAAAACTCATGCGTTCCGAAGCTGTTATCCTCAACGACTCCGCCCCAATGGGTGTTTATCATCTTTTTTCTGTTTTCGGGGCTACCGATTCCGTCACGCCAATGATATTCGTCCGCAAAACAGCCTCCCGGCCAACGAAGCACGGGCAAACCCATTTCTCTGAGTGCGTTCACAACATCGCAACGCATGCCGTTGACATTCGGAATATCGGAATCCCTACCGACGAAAAGTCCCTCATAGATGCATCTGCCGAGATGCTCCGAAAAATTGCCGTAAATATCTTTGTTTATTTTTGAGATTTTTTGATTTGGATTAATGAGATATTTTTCCACGGTGCTACCGCTCCTCTCGATTTTATCTGAAATATTATATCAGCTATCGGCGGATAAATAAATACTTTTTAAAGAAATTTTAAATAAAATTTATACAAATCCGTCTCCGTGCCTAAATTCTTTGCTCTATTTCGAATCTGCCGCTTTTCAGCTTTTCAATCGACCGACGGCTGTTTTTGAATGAATATCCGCTCGGCAATCGGATTTCTCCGTAAACGCCTGCGTCGCATTCAACCGTAAGCTCTATCGCACCTTCGACACGTTCCCATTTTACGGAAATCTTGCCGTTTGCGGTTCGGTAACTTGCCCTTGCAAAATCCAAATGGGAGATGAAATTCGGCATTATGCGAATCTCTCGGCAATCGTTGCCCGCGGGATTCACCCGTATGCCCGCAATATATTCAATAAACCATGCGGAAATATCCCCGAAGAAATGGTGATTGAGTGAAGCGGGGGCTTCGCCTTCGCGCCTGAAATCCTCCGGAAGCGCGGTTAAGCCGCGTTCGACGAAATTACCGTAGGACGGATAGTCCGGACCGACGATAAGCTCATATGCAAGGTCTGCCCTGCCGTGGTCGGCAAGCACTCTGAACAGACAGCTTGCTCCCAAAATGCCGAAGTCGATGCGGTTATCCGACTTTTCGATTATTTCAAGAAGCACACGAAACGCCTCGGTTTTTTCCGCCGGCTCGAATATATCAAAATGAATCGCCATAGCCTGTGAAGTTTGACAGCAACCTGCCGCCGTCATCGTTTCAAGGTCAACAAGATGTTTCCTTACGGCTTCTCTTATTTCCGAACGGAGCTTTCCGCAAAATTCCTCCTGCAATTTAAGTCCGAGAACGGAGAAAATATATTCCGCCTTGCCGAGCATATCGACACACACAACGCTGTCGGTAAATTCAAGCGGGGCTTTTACCGTTGTAACGGGGCACCAATCGCCGAGCCCGAGCTCAACCGTTCCCCTCGACGTTCTGTTTCTTGAAATATAATCCGCATAACGCATTATTGCGTGTGCGTTTTCTTCAAGTATTCGTCTGTCTCCTCTGAGAATATACGAATAATACGGAAGAAAAACTATCACCCTGTCCCATGCGGGACCGTTACCCCATTCAAAGCCCCAACCGCTCGTGGGGATTATTCCGGGAAGTTCTCCCGTTTCCTTCTGCGATTTTCTCACATTGCGAAGCCACTCGGCATAACTGTTTTCCGCCGCAAAATTCATCAAAAGCTGTTCGCACGAAACAGCGGCATCACCCGTCCAGCCGTTTTTTTCACGGTGCGGACAGTCGGTCGGAAAATAATAGAAATTGGAAAGGTCGGAATTTCTCACCATTGTCTGCAAACGGTTGACGGTGTCGTCGGAGCATTCGAAATCGCCCGTTTCGGAAAGCCGCGACGAACAGACTTTGAACGTCAGCAAATCCTCGGTAGCCTGTTCCTCGGTTATGCCGAGAACAAGACAGTAGCGTGCTCCGTGATAGGTAAATTGCGGCTCGAAAATCTCTTCTCCCTCTCCCTTGAGAATATATATATCCCTTTGAGAAAAACCGTTCGGGAAAAACTGAATGTTGTTTATGTCAAGCTCGCCGTTGCCGTTTATGTATTCTCCGAATTGCAGATCAATCCGCTGTCCCTTGACTCCCTTGATTTTCAGCGTTTCGATACCTGCGGTGTTTATACCGAAATCGTAAAGCCAGCCCTCTCTTTCGGCACTCGGAAACGTGCTGTATTCCTTTACAACATCACCTCTCGGCTTGTATTCGGCAAGAGTACAGCGGCTAATCGAAACGGGTTTTAAGGTTTGATACGGCAAAATCGGCTCCGCCTCGCAAAGTCTCGCTTCACCTCTCGGCGTTTCCGCTTTTAAAGCATTGCTCCATGCGGAATCATCAAAGTCCGCACGCGCCCAATCCGCCGTTTCGTTTCTCGCATCATAAAAACAGCCGCAACGCAAGTCGTCGAAAAATATCGGTGACGGCGCGGTTTTTACACTTGAATCCGCTTCGATGTTTTTGCCGTCCGTTTCAATTGAAAACGCAACTCTCGGCGCACCCCTGAAAGGGGCAATGTCAAAATCCCATGTTTGTCCGCCCGTAGCATTCTGCATTCCGTTACCGAGCTGAATGCCCAAAACATTCTCTCCCTCAGTAAGATATTCCGAAACCTCATATTCGTCATAATAAATAATATCGTCCGGATTTGAAATATAAGGAGCAAGAAGCCCTTTGGTTATCTTTTTTCCGTTGATGAAAATATCGTAGAACCCGAGTCCGCAAACGGTAATACGGCACTCTTTTTTCGCATCCTCGACGGTAAAGGTCTTTCTGAAATACGGTGCGGCAACGAATGAGGTGTATTCGGTATAACCGTAGCCGGCGCATATGAATTTTTTAGAAAACATTTTTCATTTCTCCTTTCGCAAACAGCAGAGTAAAATCACCGCAAAATGTCTGCTTCGGTTTAAGTTTACCGCACATAAAAAATAATGTCAATTACTTTTATTGAAAAGGAACGCCGTTTGTGCTACAATTAGGTTATCTTATTCGGCAGGGTGAAAGCAATGACAGGAATAATAATCATAGACAAGCCCGAAGGTATAACCTCTTTCGGCACGGTGGCAAGAGTTCGGCGTATCTGCGCAGAGAAAAAATGCGGTCACACGGGAACACTCGACCCCATGGCGACGGGCGTGCTTACCGTAATGCTCGGCGGTGCCACACGGTTTTCGGAGCTTCTTCCGAGTCACGACAAAAGCTATATCGCATCGTTTCGTCTCGGCACTATAACCGATACTCTCGATATAACGGGCAAGGTGCTTGAAACACGTCCCGTCACCGTTTCTTCGGAAACGGTAAAGCAAACGGCAGAAAGCTTTAAGGGCGAAATAAGTCAGCTTCCCCCGATGTATTCCGCCGTTTCCGTCAACGGGCAAAGGCTATATGACCTCGCACGGCAGGGAATAGAGGTGGAGCGTAACGCAAGAACGGTGAATATTTTTTCGCTCGATTTTCTTTCGTATAATGAAAGCGGCGGCGAATATGAAATTGCCGTTTCCTGCTCTTCCGGAACATACATACGCACTCTCATTGCCGATATCGGTGAAAAACTCGGTTGCGGGGCGGTAATGACCGCTTTACGCCGTACACGTGCAAACGGTTTTGACATTTCCGACGCGGTAACTCTCGATGAACTGCGTGAAAAAGCCGAAAACGGTTCTCTTTCGGAACTGGTTTTGCCTGTTGACCGTGCCTTGGCCGACTTCGGAAGCATCACCGTCACCGAGGCTCAGGCAAAACGCTTTTCAAACGGAGGAGAACTTTTCCTCAGCAGGCTTAATATTACGGATGACGGTATGCAAAGAGTATATGCTCCGAACGGGGATTTTCTCGGTGTCGGCGAAACTGTTGAAAATGAATTAAAGGTTCGCCGTGTTTTTCACGCATGAATGTTGAAAAACGCAAACATATATGTTAAAATAAAATAACCGAATTTTTATTTAGGAGGCTTTTTCATGAAAACCGTAAGAGCAATTCTGTTTTATGCTTGGCAATTTACCTATGCAATACTCCAAAATATTGCCGGCATTGTTATGTTCATCATTTATAAATCAAAGGGTGCCGAAAGCGAAATGTTCCACAACGCGGTCATTACCTACATAGACAAAAAGCATTTCGGCGGCGTATCTCTCGGAATATTCATTTTCATCAATAAAAACACTTCCGGCGACAAACGTCATGACGTAAAAATCCACGAATACGGTCACACCGTTCAGTCGCTCATCCTCGGACCCCTCTGGCTTTTCGTTATCGCTTTGCCCTCGGTCATTTGGTGCAATCTTCCCGTTTTCGTTAAGATGAGAAAAGAAAAGAATGTCTCATACTACCGTTTCTACTGCGAGGGATGGGCGAATATGTGCGGCCTTTTCGCAACAAAGGATCGCTTCCTCACCGAGGAATTCCGCAACAGAGGACGTTACGGCAAGCCCATAAACCCTAACAGAAACGCAAGGAAAGACATTAAGGGCAGAAAGAGGAACAAATAAGCAAGCGATACTCCGCTCCTTGTCTGTATAAGCTTGGGCGAAATTACTGTATATGCGCTCGCATTGGCGCTTTCGCTTAGCCGCAACCGACGCATATCAGACAACAAAAAGTCCGAATATTCAAAAGTCTCTTGAAAAACGCATGGAGAAATAATATGGATAACGAAATAAATGCCTTCTCTGCCGGAGTTTCGCCCGGCGGACTTCGAAACAAAACACAGATACGCATTCTGATAACGTTTCTCGTGAAATCGCTCAAAGAACCGATATCGGAAGTCATGGCGATAGAAGCCCTCCAAAAGCATGAGCTTGCAAATTATTTTGAAGCAACTCAGGCACTCGACGAGCTGATAGACAACGGAAGCGTCATCTCCTCCGAAGGGCTACTCTATATAACTCCGAAGGGCGCCTCCTCGCTCGATGAGCTTGCAAGCGATGTTCCGGCCTCGGTAAAAGAAACCGCTCTTGCCGATGCCTTTAATCTTCTTATAAAAGAAAAAAACAAAGGGAGCAACACGGTCGATATAATCGAACGTGAGGACGGCTACGATGTGACATTCGGCATTCTCAACAAGGGCAGAACGCTGATGTCGCTGACCGTCTACGCCGCCGACCTCGAACAGGCTACAGAGCTTAAAGAAAACTTCCTTAAAAATCCCGAAAAAGTATATTCAACCGTTGTCGCAACGCTATACATATGAGGTGAACACCATGCTCGAAGAACTGAAAAAACAGGTGTACGAAGCTAACATGAAGCTCGTTGAATACGGTCTTGTAATATTCACATGGGGCAATGTATCGGGCATTGACCGAGAAAGCGGACTGTTTGCAATAAAACCTTCCGGAGTCGACTATTCCGTTTTGAAGCCCGAGGATATGGTTCTTCTCGACCTTAACGGCAATGTTGTCGAAGGAGACTTAAATCCGTCCTCCGATACTCCGACCCACCTCGAACTTTACCGACGTTTTCCCGAAATCGGAGGCGTTGCCCATACGCATTCAACCTTTGCGGTTGCATTTTCTCAAGCGGCAAAGGATATTCCGCCATACGGCACAACGCACGCGGATTTTGCCTACGGTGCGGTACCGTGCACAAGAGATATGACTCAGGCGGAGATTTGCGGCGAATATGAGCTGAACACCGGAAAAGTCATCGCCGAATGCTTTGAAAGCCGAAAAATCGACCCAAATGCCGTTCCCGCCGTGCTTGTCCGTTCGCACGGTCCGTTTACATGGGGCAAAAACGCCTCGGATGCCGCAAAAAATTCAGCGGTACTCGAGGCGGTCGCCAAAGCCGCTTATTTAAGCGAACGGCTTAATGCTCCCCTCGCAAATACTTATCTTCAAGAAAAACATTATTCGAGAAAACACGGTGCCGATGCCTACTACGGTCAGAAATAAGCGAAAAGAAAGGTGAACATCATGGCCAAATGTCCTCATTGCGGTATAAAACTGCACATATGGAATGTCAAAGCCGAATGTCCGAAATGCGGTATAAACATTGCAAACTACGATTGGGAAAGACGACTCGAGGAAGATTCCGTCATTGCGGAAGCGGCTTTTGCAAAGCTACACGAACACATGCGACGTTTTAAGTTTTCCTTTGTCGGCACAAAGCTCAGAATCGCCCGAATACCCATAAGCGTTCTGCCTCTTTTCTCGTTTCTTCTGCCGCTGGGCACCCTTGCCGTATCCATACCGTTCTGTGACAAATCCGTTACTCTCAATGCGATAACGCTGGTAACAAATCTTCTTAATTTTGATATTCTCGGTCTGCTTCGCGCCCCCGCTTCGGATATCATAGGAGCTCCTTCTCTGCGGCTTGTTCTTGCTTTGCTGTTTGTTGTTCTCAGCGTACTGTCGCTGCTCGTCAGCCTTGTTTTTCTTTTGACGAATTTCAGAAAATTCAACAGCAAGGGACTTTTCGTCACAAATCTTATTGCAAGTCTCATGATGGCCGCAAGCGCGGTATGTTACAACAGCTTTTGCGATATGGTAGCTCAAAGCACTCTTGCCGATTCGGTTTCCGGCAATGTCGGTTGGGGTGTATTCGTCAGCTCCGCTCTGTTTCTGCTCTCGGCAACAGTCAATCTTGCCGTAGCCCTGAAGCCCGTGGAGCTTCCTCCCGAGGAAAAGGAAAAGGAAACCGAAATAAATGAGGCCGTTACAAAATAAGTGCCGAAAATCGGAGGAAAGAGAAAACATGACACTTGATAAGCTGAAAACGGGTCAATCTGCGGTCATAACGGCCGTCGGCGGCGAGGGAGCACTGCGCTGTCGCCTTCTCGACATGGGACTTATCCCGAAAACAAAGGTTACTCTTCAAAAAACCGCTCCCATGGGCGACCCGATAGAAATACATATAAGAGGATATGAGTTGACTCTCCGTCTTGACGACGCGAAGAACATATCAATCTCCGAGCCTTTTACCGAAAAGGAGGATGAACAATGATTTTTGCTCTTGCGGGAAATCAAAACTGCGGCAAAACTACCCTTTTCAACGCTCTGACCGGCTCGAATCAGCATGTCGGAAACTTCCCCGGCGTGACGGTTGAACAGCGTTTCGGCGAGGTACGGGGACAAAAGGGCTGTAGGATAGTCGACCTTCCGGGGATTTACTCTCTGAGACCCTATACGCAGGAGGAAATAGTCACCCGCGACTTTATCATAAATCAAAAACC
The DNA here is from genome assembly GCA_964400315.1 of uncultured Clostridium sp. Lineage (GTDB taxonomy): Bacteria > Bacillota > Clostridia > Oscillospirales > Acutalibacteraceae > CAG-177. The sequence goes on from CAYNUD010000002.1 coordinate 12,848, forward strand.
CGACGGCATAATCAACATCATTGATGCCACAAACATAGAAAGAAACCTTTATCTCACCCTCCAGCTCCTCGAACTTCGTGTTCCGATGGTGCTTGCACTCAACATGATGGATGAAGTGCGCGCAAACGGCGGAACCGTTGATGTTGCTCAAATGAGCGAGCTTCTCGGCATACCCGTTGTTCCGATAAGCGCAGTAAAGGGTGAAGGCGTTTCCGAACTTATAGACAAAGCCGTTTCCGTTGCAAAATCAAAACAGCTTCCAAAAGTATGGGATTTTTGCACCTCGGAGTCAGCAGTGCACCGCTGTATTCATGCCGTAGTTCACCTTATCGACGACCACGCAAAGCGCAGTGCGCTGCCTGTAAGATTCTGTGCGGCAAAGCTCATTGAGGGCGATTCGGGCATGGCGGACGAGCTTGAGCTTGTTGAAAACGAACGTGAGCTTCTCGAACACTGTATTGTTGAGATGGAGTCCGAATGCGGACTTGACCGCAACGCCGCACTTGCGGATATGCGGTACGACTTTATCGAAAGCGTTGTTTCCGCCTCCGTTGTCAAGGCGCACGAAAGCCGTGAACACAAACGCAGTATGGCAATAGATAAAATTCTAACCGGAAAATATACCGCCTTTCCCGTGTTCTTCGGCGTTATGTTTTTGGTATTTTGGCTCACTTTCGGCGTTATCGGCACAACACTGTCCGACCTGCTTGCCGAGGGAATAGATGCACTCACCGCCCTTGCCGACCGTGCTCTCACGGCATACGGCATAAATCCGATTGTTCACAGCCTGATCATTGACGGAATTTTTGCGGGTGTCGGCAGTGTCCTAACCTTTTTACCGCTTATAGTCGTCCTGTTTTTCTTCCTTTCCATACTCGAAGACACGGGCTATATGGCAAGAGTTGCGTTCGTTATGGACAGAGTGCTTCGCAAAATAGGTCTTTCGGGGCGTTCATTTGTCCCGATGCTCATCGGCTTCGGCTGTTCGGTTCCCGCAATAATGGCAACTCGCACCGTATCCTCCGACCGTGACAGAAAAATGACCATCATGCTCACTCCGTACATGAGCTGCTCGGCAAAAATCCCGATATATGCCGTATTTGCGGCGGCGTTTTTTCCCGAACACAAAGCTCTCGTCATGATTGCATTATATGTATTCGGCATAATTCTTGCTTTGCTCATTGCTCTGCTACTCAAATCCACCGTATTCAAGGGTCAGCCGGTACCGTTTGTAATGGAGCTTCCGAATTACCGACTCCCCTCTCCCAAAAGTGTTGCACTTCTTCTTTGGGACAAGGCAAAGGACTTTTTGCAACGTGCATTCGGTATAATTTTTATAGCAACAATAGTCATCTGGTTCTTGCAGAATTTCGATACACGTCTCAATGTTGTTGAAGACAGCTCAAACAGTCTGCTTGCTCTTATCGGCAAAGCGATAGCCCCGATATTCGCGCCCCTCGGCTTTGGCGATTGGAGAGCCGCGACATCCCTTATTTCGGGATTTACCGCCAAGGAAGCCGTTGTTTCCACCATGGCTGTTTTGCTTGAAACTAACCTTGCAAATCTCAACGGAACGCTCTCCGCCCTGTTCACACCTCTTTCGGCAACAAGCTTTCTTGTATTTACTCTGCTTTACACACCCTGCGTTGCGGCTGTCGCCTCCATTCGCCGTGAGCTCGGTTCAAAAATACAGACCGTCGGCGTCGTGATATTCCAATGTGCCGTTGCGTGGGTATGTGCATTCTTTGTTTTCAAATTGGGGAGTATGATAATATGACCGCCGCCGATGTGATAATACTGGTTATTGTTGCCCTTTGCATTTTCTTTGCGGTGCGAAGCATTGTAAAACAAAGAAAAAGGGGCGGCTGTTCCTGCGGATGCTCGGGTTGCGGTTCCTGCCCGAACAGTACCGATTGTAACAACAAAACCGAATAAAAACAACCCGTTGAGCCTCTCCGAAGAAGCCCGACGGGTCATTTATTTTAAATTATTTTCTGCTTTTAAGACGTTTATCGCACTTAACGGCAAGCCTTGTTCCGATGCTTTGAAATGCCTGAACAAGCACTATCAAAAACACAACAGCAAGTATCATCACAAGATATTTATATCTGTAATAGCCGTAGTTTATCGCTATTTTGCCCAAACCGCCGCCACCGATTATTCCGCTCATTGCCGAATATCCGAGAACCGTGGTTATCGCTATGGTAAAATTTGAAATAAGAGAGGGTACACTCTCGGGAATCATTACCTTTACAATAATTTGAAGCGGCGATGCGCCCATGCTTTGAGCCGTCTCTATTATGTTGGGATTAATTTCCCTGAGACTGCCCTCAACAAGTCTTGCGATAAACGGGAATGCCGCTATTACAAGCGGAACCACCGAAGCCGGAGTTCCCACCACCGTGCCGACTATAAATCTTGTGAGCGGGAAAACCATTATCATAAGAATAAGGAAAGGTACGGAACGGAGCAGATTTATTATTACGTTCAAAACATTCAGAAGTCCCTTGGGACATTTGATTATTTTGTTGTTTTCGCCCGCAACAAGCAAAACACCGAGAGGAAGTCCGATAACCGTTGCGAAAATCGTTGAAAGCACGGTGACATAAACCGTTTCCCATATCGCAAGGGGAAATTGCTCACACAGTATGGTCAGCGCTTCCTGTACGGAATCCGAAGCGAGATATTCACTTATCATCCGGCATTACCTCCTCAACGATAATATCGGGAATACGGGTAAGATATGCCACTGCTCTTTTAAGCTCATCACTGCCTCCGGGGATACCCAAAAGCATATTTCCGTAAGCCTTTTCGCCTATCGAGCGAGTAGATGCCGAAAGAATACTCGCGGATATGTTTTCGTCAATTGCCATTTGCGCTATAAGCGGCGTTTTCGTAGCTTTCGATCCGTTGAATACTATGCGAACAACCGTTTCGTTTTCTCCGACAGCCGAACAGTTCGCATATCCGTCGGGATACACCAGCGCCTTTGCCGCCTTTGATTTAGGCGCGGAGAACACATCGCTCACCTTGCCCTCCTCGGCAACAACGCCGTTATCGAGAATCGCAACTCTTGTGCATATCTGCTCAACAACGCTCATCTGGTGCGTAATGACTATAACCGTTATACCCAAACGGTCATGAATATCGCGGATAAGTGAAAGTATGGACTGTGTGGTTTGCGGGTCAAGAGCACTCGTAGCCTCATCGCAAAGCAGAATTTTAGGATGCGTTGCAAGCGCACGGGCAATGGCTACCCTTTGCTGTTGTCCGCCGGAAAGCTGTGCGGGATAGCTTTTCAACTTATCTCCGAGACCTACGATTTCAAGCAACTCCGTTGCACGCTTTATCGCCTCAGACTTTTTTACACCCGCAAGCTCAAGCGGAAAGCAAACGTTTTTAAGGCAGGTTCTCTGCATAAGAAGATTGAAGCCCTGAAATATCATCGTTATGCTTCTGCGCTGTTCACGAAGCTCGGCACTGCTCAAAGTGCTCATATCAACGCCGTCTATGAGAACCTTTCCCTCAGTCGGGCGTTCAAGCATATTTATACAGCGTACAAGCGTGCTTTTTCCGGCTCCGCTCATGCCGATTATGCCGTATATTTCGCCGTCGTCAATTTTAAGCGAAACATCACGCAACGCATCAAAGTCACCCTCGGCAGTGGGGAAGGTCTTTGTTAAATGCTGAATTTCTATCATTATCTGTGTCTCCGGACTTTTATTTTATTGCATCAAGGCTTGTCTGCTTACCGCCGTAAAGTCCCATGGGCTCAACATGAACGACGGAAACGGAAACTATATGAGTCCCGTTTTGAGCATTGAAATCATCAAGATACGGAGAATGCTGGAAATAGTTTGCATCAACCTCGCCGCTCTCAACAACATTGTTGGGCTGAACATAATCCGTAAATTCAAGGATTTTAAGTGTAATATCCTTTTCGGCAAGAATCTCCTTTGCTACGGCAAGAATTTCGGCATGAGGTGTGGGGGAAGCCGCAACGGTTATCGTTGCTCCCTTGAGCGCTTCGTAATTAACGGCAGGGTCGAAGCCGTCGGTAGGATTCTCAACAACGCTTACAACCGCGCCGTCATATTCGTTTGCAATGAAATCCGCTACCTTTTTGCTCTCTACGGCCGCCTTGAGTGCTTTTATCTTGTCCGAATTTTCGCTACCCGACTTAACGGCGAGAATATTACCGTAGGATGACGCGGAATTTTCAATCAAAAGGGAATCGCTTACGGGATTAAGCCCTGCGGGAATAGCATAATTTGAATTGATAACGGCATAATCAACATCCTGAAGGGTATTGGGAAGCTGTGCGGCTTCAATCTCATTGAATTTAATTCCCTTGGGATTTTCCGCAATATCGTTTATCGTGGCGGTGATGCCCGCACCCTCTTTGAGTTTAATATAGCCGTTGGCTTCGAGAAGCAGTAACGCTCTCGCTTCGTTCGTGGCATCATTGGGTACAGCTACGGTAACGGTGTTGTTATCGGTTTCGGTGCAGCCCGCAAAAAGGGTAAGCGTAAGAATAGCGACAAGCAATACGGAGAGTATCTTTTTCATGATTTTTCTTCCTTTCAAAATTCAAAAATAGATATTTATTCATAAAATGTGTTCACGGTACATTTCACATTCGCCCGAATCTGAAATTGGCTCTGAGGAGCTTTTCAAAAAGCTTTTCCATTTTAACGCCTCCGAAAAAAATATAATCGGGAATCTTCGACGAAGCTCCCGATTAAAAGCAAATTCATTCTCTGCCCGCTGATTATCGGGCGGCTTTATTCGAAGAGCGCGACGAATTTACGGTAACGGTCATCATGCACATGCGAAACATACCGCACATGCTCATGGTATACATTTCCGAAGCAAAATTTCTCACCGTTACGCTCTCCTTTAACAAAATAAACCCTCTCGGATCGGTGTTATATTATCACAACCGCTTGATTTTGTCAAGCTGTTTGGATTTTTTTGCATTTCAGCCGATCAATGCCGCAACTCGGCAGGCTCTTTTGTATGCTTCCGTAAAATAGATTTCAAGCGGCATTTCCGTATAAACCGTATTTTCAAGCCGCCCCGGACGGTTTTTCTTATTAAGTTCAAAATTAATCGTATCCGTAAAATTACAGCGTTTAAGCTCCGAAGCAATCCCGCTCCAATTTGCTATTCCGTCAAACGGGAGCATATGCAGATCGTCGGTGAAGCGTATCGAACCGTCAAAATCACTTATGCCGAGATTGTCGTTAAGATGCGTTTCTATAAGCCTGTCACCGTATAAAGCGGTCATGCTTTTGCCGTGATTGTAGCAAAGCTGATGTCCCGTATCCCAACAGAATCCGACATTTTCTTTATCCTTAAACGCTTCCATAACGGCAGAGAGATATTCCTCTCCCTCGGTATTTTCAAAAGCGATTTTTATGCCGTTTTTCTCGGCGTATTCAACCACCCGTGCAAAATTCTTTATGCCTTTTTCATTCGGTGAATGTCTTTCAAAGCCGATTATCACATGGCAAACCATTATCGGAACGGCAAAATCACGGCAAGCGTCTATGCATTCTTTCAGCTCGTTGACAACCTGCTCCGCCTGTTCGGAATCGCCCTCCCAAAGCTTGTATACATTCCCAAACTGAGCATGAAGATACTTGAATATCATTCCGCTCTCGTCAGCCGCCGCACGAAGCTCGGCAGTTTTTTCTCTGCCCTCATACATGCTTGCAAAACCGTCGAAACCGCACTTTTTAAGCATTTTCACCTGCTGTGCACCGTCAACGTCAACATCGTCAAGAATCGACATGCATATTTTGGTTTTCCACATATCCGTATCACCGCCTAAAATCTTTTTTGATTTTGTTAAAAGCTGATTATTTCCAAATGTTCGAGCAGAATTTTAGTGCCTATCAGAATAAGTATAATTCCGCCCGCAAGCTCGGCTTTCGATTTGTATTTTGCTCCGAACACATTTCCTACCTTTATTCCGACTGCGGAAAGCACAAGCGTTGTAACTCCGATAAAAGAAACCGCCGTACCGATATGAACATCGGGCAAAAGCGCAAAGGTTATACCGACGGCAAGAGCATCAATGCTCGTTGCAACGGCAAGAGTCAGCATTTCACGGACTTTAAGTGAATCATTGGCTTCCTCTTCATCCTTCGAAAGAGCTTCCCTTATCATATTTGCGCCTATCAGTCCGAGAAGAATAAACGCCGCCCAATGGTCAAATCGGGTTATGTATTTTTCAAACGTACTGCCGAGAAAGTATCCGATAAGAGGCATAAGAGCCTGAAATCCGCCAAACCACAAACCGACCGTCAGCATATGCTTCACGCCGACTTTTTTTGTCGCAAGTCCCTTGCAAACAGAAACGGCAAAAGCATCCATGGAAAGCCCCACGGCAATAAGAAACAACTCGGAAAAACTCATTTTGATTGTCCTCCTGTCGAAAAAGTCCGCATTGTGCGGTAAACGCTTGATATTCTATCACATCTTATGCGGTTAGTCAACGCTAACAGACCGTTAAACAATCAAAACATCAACACCGCAGACAGCCGAAGCCGTCCGCGGTGTTCGTCTGACGTAATGCGTTGCAACGGTAAGAAGGATTTTTCCGAGTTCACCGTCGTCTCACAATTGATTTGTATAATGATTTACGTCCGCCGTGCCTTAAAAAATGTAATTTTGTGTTTCTAATTCTTAAGGCTCTGCATCGGAGCGGGGATTCTGCCGCCTCTGCCGATGAATCTTGCCGGCGAGCGGGTTGAAAGAGGCATTACGGGACCGCTTCCGAGAAGTCCGCCGAAGCTCAGTTCTTCACCGACCTTTTTACCTATTGCGGGGATAACCCTCACCGCCGTTGTTTTTGAATTCACCATTCCTATTGCCGCTTCATCGGCAATTATTGCCGAAATAACCTCGGCAGGCGTATCGCCGGGAATATTAATCATGTCAAGACCGACGGAACATACCGCAGTCATCGCTTCAAGCTTTGTGATGCTGAGAGTTCCGTTGCGTGCCGCATCTATCATTCCGGCATCTTCGGTAACGGGTATGAATGCGCCCGAAAGTCCGCCGACATGGGACGATGCCATTACGCCGCCTTTTTTGACGGCATCGTTGAGCAGTGCAAGCGCGGCGGTTGTGCCGTGACAGCCACAGCACTCCAGACCCATTTCTTCAAGAATATGTGCAACGGAATCGCCTACCGCAGGTGTCGGAGCAAGCGAAAGGTCAACGATTCCGAACGGAACATTCAGTCTGCGTGAAGCTTCACTCGCAACGAGTTGACCCATGCGGGTTATCTTGAACGCCGTGCGTTTTATCAAATCGGCAACCGACGTCAAATCGCAGTCTCCGGCCTTGGCAAGCGCCGCCCTTACGACCCCGGGACCCGAAACACCGACATTTATTACGCAGTCGGGTTCGCCCGCGCCGTGAAAGGCACCCGCCATAAACGGGTTATCCTCGGGAGCATTGCAAAATACAACAAGTTTTGCAGGTCCTATGCAATCTCTGTCCGCCGTCAGTTCGGCACTGCGTTTTACAACCTTACCCATCATTGCAACGGCATCCATGTTTATACCCGCCTTGGTAGAGCCTATGTTTACGGATGAGCATATGTGCTCCGTAACGCTCAACGCTTCGGGAATCGCATCAATAAGCTCTCTGTCTCCCGGCCCGAAGCCTTTTTGAACAAGGGCCGAAAATCCGCCGAGAAAATTAACTCCGCATTCGCACGCCGCTTTTTCAAGCGTTTGAGCGAGTCGAACCGCATCACGGCGTTCGCACGAAGCAAGAATCATTGCCGCGGGCGTGACGGATATACGCTTATTGATTATGGGTATACCGAATTCCTTTTCTATCTGTTCTCCGACCGCAACAAGATTTTTCGCCTTGCGGGTTATTTTGTCGTACACTCGGTCGCACATTGTATCAATGTCGCTGTGACAGCAATCGAGCAGGGATATGCCCATGGTTATGGTGCGCACATCCAAATGCTCCTCTTGTATCATTGTTATCGTTTCAAGAATATCTCTTGCATTAAGCATAGAAAATCACCCCGCTCAGACAGTGTGCATTGCATTGAAAATATCCTCATGCATGGCATGAACCGAAAGTCCCATTTCGGTCCCCATCTTCATAAGCTTATCGGAAAATTCGGTAAACGGAATATCCGACCCCGAAATATCCACCATCATTATCATGGCAAACATATCCTGAAGAATCGACTGCGTAACTTCAAGCACATTTATTCCGTGCTGCGCGCATTCACCCGATACCTTTGCGAGAATACCCACCATATCTTTGCCTATTACCGTTATAACCGCTCTCATGTTGACCTCCTTTGTCTCAGATGCGGATGCCGAGAACCTCGGAAATATCTCCGATAACAAAATCCGCCGCCGTGACAATATTTTTTTCTTTTGTGAAACGGCAGGAATATACTCCCGCATTTTTGCCCGAAAGCACATCTATCTCACGGTCGCCCGTCATGAGCGTTTGAGCCTTGTCAAGTCCGTAATTTTCACATATCCATTCTATAGCATCGGGCGAGGGCTTTGACGGAAAACCCATTGAAGAATCTACTCCGCCGGCAAAGAATCTATCCATATCATATTCACGCAGATAATGACGCGTGCTCTCACTGCCTCTGTGAGTATAAAAATAATTCGTGCCGCCGTTTTCGACAATTTTTTCAAGGGTTTTCAACGTGTTTTCAAACGGAACGGCTCTCGGACGGAGCATATAGTCATGCTCGTAAAGTCTGTGCCGCTCTCGGACTTTTTCGTTTGCGGAATAGAACGCATAAGCGGTGGCGTAGGATATTTCCAGCTTTGCCTTCGCCTCATCATAATCCGCTAAAATACCGAAATCGGAAAGAGCCCTCAAAAATGCCGACGTTATGTGCGGATAGCTGTCAAACAGCATGCCGTCAAAGTCCCAAATATAATTTTCAATCATCATTTACGCATTGCCGCAAGGTCACGGTAGTTTATGAGCTTTATGCCATGAGCCTCTATGTGCTGTTTTGTTGCAGGGTCCTTCATTATTTCGTATTCCCATACTCTGCGGTGCCATACGCCGCTCGTTCCCTTAAGGTCGTCCGTCTCTATCGCAGGATGCAGATAGGTTTCCGTAACACCCTCGGGAATGTTGGCATAGAGGTCATACAAATACTCTCTGAACTGCCCGTAGCTCTCCGTCTGCGGCTTGTTCCATTCGTTCGGCAAAAGATAATCGGGGATAGCTACGCCGACTTGCTTTGTGAAAGCAACAACCTTTCCGAAAACGGCATCAATCATGGCCTTATCTATATTGATATCAAGCATGGTGTTACTGAACTGTTCCTCGGTGAAGGTCGCGGGAAAACGGAACGGCAAACCGTATTCGGCCGCAATTCCGAGAGTAAGCTCCAACAGCTCGAATCTTCCCGTTTCAATGCCATAAAGCGAACCCATATGATTGTCAAGATGCGACGGATTCGTAAGACCGAGCTTTTTACAGCGTTCAATTTGCGCCCTTATTTCAGCCGCAACCTCGTCAAGCTTAACGTTTTTCTCCACCTCATCGCTCTCATGCCACATATATCCCTCTCCGTCGCGCAGGGAATCGGTATCCTTTGAATTGACGGGTGCCCAACGGTACTTGGACCATTCACTCGTAAGGGTAAGATGAACGCCTATTGCAAGCTCGGGGTTTTCCGCGGCAAATTTACACGCTTCGGGTGCCCACGCGCACGGCGCCATTACGGTTGACGAAGTAAGCGCACTGTCTTTGCTTTTGAGAAGCTCCATAACCGCAAGGTTTGCTCCTCGGCACATTCCGAAATCGTCTGCATTGATTATAAGATATCTGTCCATGAATATTTCCTTCCTTTTACTTTTATTTTATCGCATCATAGGGAACGGTGCTTCCCTTAAAGCTGTCCGCATCTATTTCCTTACCGTAAAGGAACGCTTTTTTGACCTGTTTTTTACCCTTTACGAATTCAGGCTTTCCGGGGCAGAACGGATAGAATCCGAGAACGCCGAAAACATACCACAATGCCATTGAACCGTTATCCTCGTCACCGGGGAAGCCGTCATCCTCATACGAAAAAGCCTCTTTGCAAAGCCTTTCGACCCAATATGCCGTCTTTTCAACATCTCCCAAAGCGGCATATATATACGGGATATGAAAGCTCGGCTGATTCGATATCGCACACTGACCGAAATCCGCCGCCGCCATTTCCGTCATTTCGTGTATCTCGTTATTGTAGCCGTCAGTTTCGTAATTCGGCTTTTCGGCAAACAGTGCGTCTATCTTTTCTTCTAATTTTTCCTTGCCGCCGTAAAGCTCGGCAAGTCCCTCTATATCATGCGGCACCGCGAAAGAATTTTGCCATGCACTGCCCTCCGTGTAATCTCTGCCCCACGATATAGGCGAAAAATCGGGTCTGAATTCACCATTTTCGTCCTTGGCTCTCATAAAGCCGCTTTCGGCATCAAACAGATTTTTATAATTTCGGGAACGCGCATCATATTCCCCGACAATATCCTCTCTGCCTAAAATTTCGGCAACTCTCGCAATACACCAATCCCCGTAAGCCGCATCGAGAGTGAGGTTAACACTTTCTTTATATTTGTATGAAACATAGCCGTATTTGCAATAATCGAGAACTCCCGTTCTGCCGAAACGTCTGTCGGGGGACTCTGTAACGGAATGCTTTATCATACCCTCAAGAGCCTTTTCGAGAGTCGGCCTGTCTATGAAGCCCTTGACCGCTCCGTCACAGATAACCGCATCAACAAGCGTGCTTGGCATACAGCCGCATTCGCCTATTGAGAGCCAACGGGGAAGCCATCCGCTCTCCGTATATTCGTTGATGAAAGCCGTCAGCATTTCGCGAAGCTCATCCTTTGCCGCAAGGGAGAAAAACGGATAACAGGTTCTGTACGTGTCCCAAAAGCCGTTGTCTGTATATCTTACGCCCTCACGGACATCACCGTTGTGCGGCGAATAGTGTACCGCCCTTCCGTCTTTGTCGTATTCGTGGCACCGGTGCGGATAAAGAAATGCTCTGTATATGCATGAATAAAAGGTTTTAAGCTGTTTTTCGTCATCGGATTCTATCGTAAGGCGGGAAAGGCATTCTTCCCAACGCCCGTGCGCCGTTCCTTTGAGACTCTCAAAGCTCTCGCCGTCAAGCTCACGCTTTAAATTGAGCATCGCCTGTTCTCCGCTTATGTATGAAGTCGCCAGCTTAATTTCAAAACTTTTTTTCTTCAGCTTTATGTGTATTGCCGTTCCCGTACCGGATGCCTCGATGCCGCCCGTAAATACCTCCTCGCCGTTTTCTTCTCTGCTGAAAGAAACGCTTTCAACGGCACCGTCGGGGAATTGCATTGCAAGATATGTACGGAAATTCTTTGCTTCTCCGCTCATCTTGAAGTCCGTATATGCGGCCATTATACCGCTGTTTTCGTCAAATTCATAGCCGTATTCGCCTCTGACCGGCAAGACCGAAAAATAATTCTCGCCGTCCTCGTCAAAATTCAGCTTTATTATCGCTCCTCTTTCGCTCGGTGCAAGCTCGAAATCACAGCGTGAACGCAAAAATCTCAGTTTCATGGAATACGGAGTCAGCTCCGCCTCTTCGGGTCTGTAGCCCGACCAACGCCTGCCCGCACTTGCCGCTATCGGCGTTTTTTGCGGCATGAACACAAACGCTCCGTAATCGGCTATCCACGGTGAGGGCTGATGAGTGAGCCTAACGCCCTCAAGACTGCGATTTGACGGATGGTAATACCAAGAGATATTATCGTTTGTCTGCGGAGCAAAGGCCGTCATTCCGAACGGAAGCTGAACAAGCGGAAGCGTGTTTCCGTTTGAAAATCTTTGCACGGAGCTGCTTCCCTGTTTTGTGTTTACGTATTTACAATAATTCATTCTTGCCCTCCTGAATTTCGATTGTATTTATAAGATTGGTCAAGCTGTAATATCCGCTTTTTTTCGCAAAGGCACAAAGACGTTTGAGATTTTCCTCCGAATGCTCAATCTCCTTAGAAAATTTTTGAATGACCCTCACCCGCTGTTCCTTCGTTTCGCATTCAAGCCCCGCCTGAATACGCACGACGGCAATAAACACAGCGGCGAACAGCTTTGCTTTTATAAGTAACCTGCCATCGAAAGCGGCTGTCATAAAATAGCGAAAAACAAGATATATCATCAATTTTTCGTATTCGGCGCCGTGTTCTCCGCAAAGCATTTTCCGTACCGCTTCAAGCCGTACACCGTCCCCTGCCGCCAAAGCCCTGTCCCATCGGGAATCGAGCCGTTCGAGAGAACGCAAATCGGAAAATATTTTTTTCGCGCACTTTTCAGAAGAATATTCGGGATTGTACGGCGCTTTTATCCGTTCGATATGTCCGGAATCGAGTTCCGCCTGCACCCGAGAACAGAGCAACAGAAATTCCTTTATCCGTTGGCAAATTGAAATTTTTTTGTCCGAAAGTATATCTATCGCCGTTTTTTGCGTTTTCAGCAAGGTATAATATACCGTCGGGTCTATAAAATTCGGTTCGGGCGGCTCTTCGGACTCACAAATTTCAAATTCGGTAGACGTTTCATCCTCGAATATCAGCCTTGCCGCCTCGGGACATGAAACCGAAAGGCCCGCTTCACGTCTCGAACCGAGCACACACTCGAATCTCGGAAATCTCTTGCAGGTGTTGCAAAGCGACTCTTCGCCGAGCTGTATATACAGTTCGCACAAACCGCTTTGCATGAGGAACGGACATCTCCCGTCTTCCGAACGGAATACAGTATCGCCGTCCCCGTCCGTTACCATTACCCGTCTGAGCTTTTCACCCGTTTCAGCCTCCGTTTTGCGGTAAAGCTCTTCGCTTGGGCCGTCAACGACTATCTCCCACCCTGCGCAACAGGTATCGGGGCATTTGTCGGCAATACAACGAAATTTCCTGTAATATTTGGGATAGACGGTTATCATTTTCTGTATCATTCCTTAACAAACAGTCGCAACCTAAAAAGCCGCCTTATGAAAGGCGGCTGGGGGTACTGTCATTGCTCGGGCACCGATTCGGTATCGGTAATAAGTTCCCCGTATTCGTTCGTTTCCGGCTGTGTCGGCTCAACATATACGCTAAGGTAAACCGTGGTTCCTATATCGTATGCCTGCTCCGCAAGGGGCGCCATGGAAACTATTTCGTTGTTGCGATAGCTGCCTTCGCTGAATTCTTTTTTTACGCACTCAAAGCCAAGCTCGGTAAGGCGTTTTTCCGCTTCCTCATAATCGTAGCCCTTAACGTCCGGAAGAACAATCTGCTGTTTTCCTTTGCTGACATAGAGTACGATTTCGGTTCCCGGACGGACAAGAGTATCGGCCTTGACACTCTGCCTTATGATATATCCCTCGGGCACGGTGTCGTCGTACACTTCTTCGGAAACCAGCTTGAATTTTTGCGTGAAAACAGGATTCACAAGCACATCTATTGCGCTTTTCGACACAAAATCGGGAACGGCTATAGGCTCTGCCTCTGTTTGCGTTATACTGACCGAATTATCATCATGTGAAAAGCTGAAATTGAAGCTATCCTTAAAGGCCGTAAATGCAAGAATAATAAATATCGCAAGACCCACAACCACACACAGTGCCGCGGAAACGATAACGGTGGAGGCCGCACTGCCGTCTTTCTTCTTCGCAACCGTTTTCACTGTCGGAGACACAGCTTTTTTTACGGGTGCAGGGGCCTCGGTACGGGTAACGGGCGGATTCTTAGGCGCATTCGGGCGCTGATGCTGACCGCTCACTGCGGTTGCAACGGGTGAGGCGGAAAGCTCCGCTCTGAGCTGCTCAACGGTTCTTGTTCTGTCTTCGGGCAATATCTGCAATGCATTTATCAAGCCGTTGATGACATAGGCAGGCAACGCCTCGGCGAATTTACCGGGGACCATCAGCCTGTCGTTAGTCATACGCTCCTTTGCGCTTATGGGATCACTGCCTATGAGCGTTCTGTAAAGCACGGCGGCAAAAGCGTAAATATCCGTCCATGTTCCCTGTCCGCCGTCAAAGCCGTATTGCTCTATTGCCGCATAACCGTCGAAAAGCTGACTGTTTATATCGCTTCTCGCATTTCTTGCGGCACTCGTGCAAAAGCCCGTTATTTTGATTTTACCATCTACGCCGATTATAAGCGTTGAGGGCGAAATTCCTCGGTGAATTATGCCTGCGGAATGCAATGTTCCAAGAGTCGAAAGCAAGGGCATGAGAAGCTGTCTGGCTTTTTCCCACGAAACATAGCCGAGCTTGTTTCTTAAAAGAAAATCTCGCAGAGATATACCCTCAAAATGGTCATATATCGCATAAGAGGTGTTGTAATCCTCGACAACGTCGGTTACGCTTATAAGAGCCGAAAGGCCCCTGAGCCGTGCCAGTTTCATCCAAAGCTCTTCGAAGCTCCTACGCAGCTCATTGAATATCTCTTCGCTTCCGTGCATTACCTGAAGACCGAGATTGGCGGTTGTTCTGATTGTAAAGGAATCGGGAATAAACTCACGAATCTTTACAGCCTTTTTTTCCGTAAGGTCCCAACCTATATAGGTCGCGCCCTCTCCGTTGTACTCGAGCATTTTGCCCACAAGATAGCGGTTGGCAACCACCGTTCTGACGGGCAGATACGGAGATATCTGAGCGGAATCGACATGATAGCCGCAATACGGGCATATCTTTTCGTCGCCGATTTCACGCATACAGCTCATGCACAGATTATCCGAACTGATCATTTTTCTGCTCTCCTTCATCAGAGTATACCGATATGATTTTATCAAATAATCAGCCGTTTGTCAATCTTGATGACAGGATTGTAACCATTTCAACAGTCAAATTGTATAAAAAGAGATTTTATGCGTATTTCTCTTGAAAAAACGGCAGACACTTGTTATAATTATTTTACTTATAGGAAGGAGGCTTGTGCAAAATGGCAACCATAAAAAGCAACGTCCCTCTCTACCTCTTTCATGAGGGTACCAACGCAAAGGCATATGAATACCTCGGAGCCCACCCCGCAGACGGCGGAGTATACTTCAGAGTATGGGCGCCGAATGCCGAGTGGGTAGGCGTTGCGGGTGATTTCAACGGTTGGGAGCCCGACTCCTCACCGCTGGAAAAAATAAGTCAAGGCGTGTGGGAATGCTTTGTTGAGGGAATAAACCGCTATGATGCCTATAAATTTGTTCTGCGCACAAAAGACGGCAGAGAGCTTTACAAAAGCGATCCCTATGCGTTCCACTGCGAAACAAGACCGGATACCGCCTCCAAATACTACGGTGAGCTGAATTTCGATTGGTCGGATAAAAGCTGGCTGAGGAAGCGTAAAAAAACCGATATATATTCCTCCCCCGTAAATATTTATGAGGTTCACGCAGGCTCATGGCAACTTTATGACGACGGCAATCCGCTTTCCTACCGTGAGCTTGCCGACAGACTCGTTCCTTATGTTAAAGAAATGGGCTACACTCACATTGAGCTTTTGCCCGTTATGGAGCACCCGTTCGACGGCTCGTGGGGATATCAGGTGACGGGGTATTTCGCTCCGACCTCCCGTTACGGCACTCCCGAGGATTTTGCTTATTTCGTGAATACCGCCCACTGTGCGGGAATAGGCGTTATACTCGATTGGGTTCCCGCTCATTTTCCTAAGGATGCGCACGGGCTCTATGAATTTGACGGCGGCGCCTGCTACGAATATGCCGACCCCCGTAAGGGAGAGCATCTTCAATGGGGCACAAGGGTTTTCGACTACGGCAAGCCCGAAGTACAAAGCTTCCTCGTTTCAAGCGCAATGTTTTGGATAAACGAATACCATATCGACGGCCTGCGTGTGGATGCCGTAGCCTCCATGCTCTATCTCGATTACGGCAGAGACGACGGCAGATGGATTCCCAACAGCAATGGCGGCAGAGAGAATTTGGAAGCGGTGGCGTTTTTCAAAAAACTCAATGAGTCGATATTCAGAGAGCACGGTGACGTTCTTATTATCGCAGAAGAAAGCACGGCGTGGCCCATGGTATCGCGCCCGACCTATCTCGGCGGCCTCGGCTTTAATTTCAAGTGGAATATGGGCTGGATGAACGACTGTCTGCGTTACTTCTCTCTTGACGGTCTCGCAAGAAAATTTAATCATGACTGCTTGACTTTCTCGTTCTTCTACGCCTTTTCCGAAAACTTCGTGCTTCCGATATCACATGATGAAGTTGTCCACGGAAAATGCTCCCTGATAAACAAAATGCCCGGCGCATATGAAGAAAAGTTTGCGGGCGTGCGCTCTTTCCTCGGCTATATGATGTCGCATCCCGGCAAAAAGCTTCTCTTTATGGGCTGCGAATTCGGCCAGTTCATCGAATGGAATTACAAACAGCAGCTCGACTGGCTTCTGCTCGATTATGACTCTCACCGTCAGCTCAAGAATTATGTTGCCGACCTTAACAAATTCTATCTTGCGAACGCTCCGCTTTGGGAGATAGATTACAGTTGGGAGGGCTTCAACTGGATAGTAAGCGACGACAGTTCAAACTCCGTCGTTTCGTATATACGCCGCGACAAATCCGGAAATGAGCTGATAGCGCTGTGTAACTTCACAAGCGTAACAAGGCAAAAATACCGTATCGGCGTTCCGAAAGCGGGTACCTACAGAATTGTTTTCAGCTCAGCTTCTCCCGAATACGGCGGCAAGGGCGAAAGCACCGTCGGCTCGGTCAGAGCAAAGAAAAAACCGATGCACGGATACGAATACAGCATAGAACTTGATATAGAGGGCTTAAGCTGTATGTATATAAAAAACACTTCACGCAAAAAGACAAACAAGGAGGAATCAGTATGGCAATTAAACCCGAATGCATAGCAATGCTTCTTGCGGGCGGTCAGGGCAGCCGCCTGGGTATTCTCACGAAAAAAATAGCCAAGCCCGCAGTTCCCTACGGCGGAAAATACCGCATAATCGACTTTCCTCTTTCCAACTGCGTTAACTCGGGCATTTATACCGTAGGCGTTCTCACCCAATATCAGCCGCTCGAGCTTAACGACTATATCGGCAATGGTCAGCCGTGGGATCTCGACCGTGCCAACGGCGGTGTTCACATTCTTTCTCCCTATCAGCAGATAAAGGGCACGGAATGGTATAAGGGCACCGCAAACGCCATTTATCAAAACATCAACTTCATCGAAAGATACGACCCCGAATACGTCCTCATTCTCTCGGGCGACCATATTTACAAAATGGATTACTCGAAGATGATTGATTTCCACAAAAAGCAGAATGCGGCATGCACTATTGCCATGCTTGAGGTTCCGTGGGAAGAAGCAAGCCGTTTCGGTCTTATGATAGTCAACGACGACGGCTCGATCAAAGAATTTGAAGAAAAACCGAAAAATCCCAGAAGCAACAAAGCCTCCATGGGCGTTTACGTTTTCGATTGGAAAAAGCTCAAAAAATATCTTATCGAGGACGAAGAAAACCCCGCTTCAAGCAATGATTTCGGTCATGACCTCATTCCCGCAATGCATAACAACGGAGAAAGACTGTTTGCCTATCAGTTTGACGGCTATTGGAAAGACGTCGGCACGATAGACAGCCTTTGGGATGCAAACCTCGACCTGCTCAATCCCAAAGTTGACCTTGACCTTGATGACGACAGTTGGAAAATTTATTCAAGGTCTCCCGCCGCTCCCACTCACTATATCGGAGAATCCGCTCAAGTTGAAAATTCAATGATAACCGAAGGCTGTGAAATAAACGGCTCGATTGATTTCTCCGTTCTGTTTGCAAACGTAACCGTTGAAGAGGGCGCCGAGGTTAGGTATTCCATAGTCATGCCCGGCACGGTAATAAAAAAAGGCGCAAAGGTTCACTATTCGATTGTTGCCGAGAACGCCGTCATTGACGAAAACGCTCAAATAGGCGAAAAGCCGGAGAACATGGCAAATATCGGTGATTGGGGCGTTGCCGTGGTTGGCAGCGGAGTTCATATCGGCAAAGGCGCAAAAGTCGAGCCCAAGGCAATGGCAGACACTGATATAGGAGGTGCTGAATGATGTCGGCAAATAACGTACTCGGCATAATCTTTTCAAACGCTTATGATGAGGTGCTTCCCGAGCTTACCGCCCTGCGTACAATGGGTTCGGTTCCCTTTGCGGGTCGCTACCGTCTCATAGATTTTCCTCTTTCGAACATGGTCAACGCCGGCATAACGAAGGTCGGAGTTATCACAAAAAGCAATTACCGTTCGTTGATGGATCATATCGGCACAGGCAAGCCGTGGGATCTTTCGAGAAAAAGAGAAGGTATGACGTTGCTCCCGCCGTTCAACACCCCCGAATCGGGTATATTCAGAGGCAAACTCGATGCTCTTTACGGCAGCATTGATTATATAAGCCGTTCCGATAAGGAGTTCGTTCTGCTCACCGACTGCAACGTAGTTTGCTCGATAGATTACGAAGACATGCTCAACGAACACCTTGCAAGCAATGCGGATATTACGGTGGCATATGCAAACGGTATTCCGCCGAAAATCAAAAACGCAACTGAATTTACCGTGAATGCCGACGGCAGAATCGTCGGCGATGCGCTCGTCGACTGCTACAGCGGCAGTGTGAATTATTCCATTAAAACAATGCTCATAAGGCGCACACTGCTTGAGCGCTTTCTTCATGAAGCAAGAAGCAGCGGCAAGGAGGATTTCGAAGCTATCCTGCCTCAAAATATTAATCTGCTCAATGTTCACGGCTATGAACACAAGGGCTTTGTTAGGGTTCTCGAATCTCTGCGCAGCTATTATGAAATCAGTCTGGAGCTTCTTAAAATCGAAAACAGAAAAGCGCTCTTTACTCCCGACAGACCCGTTTTCACCAAGGTCAGAGACCAGATTCCCGCAATATACGGCATCGGTGCTAAGGTTTCGAATTCGCTCATAGCAGACGGTTGCCGCATTGATGGTACGGTTGAAAACAGCATTCTGTTCCGCGGCGTAACCGTTGCTCACGGAGCGGTTGTCAAGAACTCTATCGTCATGCAGGATACCTACATCGGTGAAGGCTCTGTACTTGAAAGTGTTATTGCAGATAAATCCGTTGTTGTTAAATCGGGCAAAACGCTCTGCGGAGCTTCTACGTTCCCCGTATATATCGGCAAAGGCATCGTTATCTGAGAAAGTGTGATTTCAATGGCTCTGAAAAATTCAAAACAAATGCAAAATATACTCACGGGCGTCATAGTTGCTCTGGCGCTTATACTTCTTCTCACCGTTATTCTCGTTAAATCGGGCGTGTTTGAGAGGGAGGA
This sequence comes from uncultured Clostridium sp., assembly GCA_964400315.1. GTDB lineage: Bacteria > Bacillota > Clostridia > Oscillospirales > Acutalibacteraceae > CAG-177. The sequence continues at coordinate 32,179 of CAYNUD010000002.1, forward strand.
AAAGACCACGGCTCTCGAGACGGTAACGGAAACCGCCATCGTAGTCGAAAGTCAAACACAGGAAAACGGCGATATTACCTATTATACCGTATTTTCCGTTTATTCGCGCCCCAAGGTGTCCTCTCACCACATCTACCCCACAACAAAGCCCGTCACAACGGAAACTACTGTAGGCTATATCGAAATGACCGAATTTGAGTACGAAACCGATGAAAACGGCAAAAAGCTTGTTGACGAAAACGGTCAGCCGATAACAAAGGTTGTCAAGTACACAGTACCGGCAGACAGCACAACAACCGAAGAGCCGACCACCGTTTACGTGCAAAAAACCGAATATCAGGTCGTCACCGACCCCGTATTCCACAAGCCGAAAAAAGACAAGGACGGAAACGTAATCACCGAGCTTGTCACTCTTGATACTCCTCCGACCGAAAAGCCCGATATTTGGAGCCAAAGGGTTGAGTCGGCTACTGTCTCGGAAGACGAAACAACAGATGATTCGGGCGGCGTTGTGCGTGACGATGCTCTTGCTCAGTCCATAGTCTCCGCAATAAATTCCGACCGCGCGGCGGCAGGACTTGAACCGCTCTCCGATTCCACAAAGCTCAAAGGAATGGCAAGAGCCAAAAGCAAATCCGCCGCGAGACCCGATATATACGGCTCTTCCGCCGTCTCGGGAAAGGTTTACGAATACAAAACCACCTACGGCGGAGCGGCTCTTTACGACGATATCGCAAATTCCGCGGACGGCAGTTCAATGAGCGCCGAAATAACTCAGGTCGGCGTGGGCGTAGTAAAATATATGGATTCTTATTATACAACTGTTATTTTCGAATAATGCAGCGAAAGGAAGAAACAAAATGAAGGTTCTTTATGTTTCAAGCGAGGCCCTGCCCTTTGCCGCAAGCGGCGGGCTTGCCGATGTTGCGGGTTCTCTGCCCGGAGCACTCACAAGGCGTAAAACTCCTTGCAGAGTCATCATGCCTCTTTACGGCTGTGTGAACAATGAAATGAGATCCTCGATGAGGTTCATCACAAGCATTATGGTTCCTGTTTCATGGCGCAGGCAGTATTGCGGAATTTTCGAAGCAAAGGTTAAAGGCGTTACCTATTACCTGCTTGATAACGAATATTATTTCAAGCGTGACACACTTTACGGTCATTATGACGACGGCGAAAGATTCGCTTTCTTCTCAAGAGCCGTTATCGAAGCCTTGCCCTATCTTGATTTTAAGCCCGACGTCATTCACTGCAACGATTGGCAGTCCGCTCTCGTTCCCGTATATTTTTCGACAATGTATGCAGGCAGAGAGGGCTACGCGGGAATAAAAACCGTATTCACCATTCACAACATACAGTATCAGGGAATGTATGGAAGAGATATTCTCGGCGATGTTTTCGGACTCGGCGAGGAACACGCTTCTCTTCTCGAATTCGGCGACTGCCTTAATCTTATGAAAGGCGGCATTGAATGTGCCGACAGAGTCACCACTGTCAGCAACACCTATGCGGGTGAAATTCTCGACCCGTGGTTCAGCCACGGACTTCATCCCATTCTTCTTGAAAGAAGCTATAAGCTCAGCGGAATACTTAACGGCATTGACACCGTGGGCTATGACCCGGAAACGGACCCCGATATTTTCTGCAATTATTCGGCAAAAGATCCCGAAAACAAGTCGATAAACAAATCCGCTCTTCAAGAGATTTTCGGTCTGCCCGTCAAGGCGGATACTCCCGTCGTCGGAATGGTTACGCGTCTTGTTGCACACAAGGGACTTGACCTCGTCAAGCGTGTAATGTGGGAGCTTGTCGCTTCAACGGACATGCAACTTGTCATTCTCGGTTCGGGCGATTGGGAATATGAAGCATTCTTCAAAGAGCTTGCCGCCGCCTTCCCCGATAAGGTCGGTATCCGTCTCGGCTTTGTTCCCGATTTGGCAAGAAAAATTTACGCAGGCAGTGATATGTTCCTCATGCCCTCAAAAAGCGAGCCGTGCGGACTTTCTCAGATGGTTGCTCTGCGTTACGGCAGTATCCCCATCGTCAGAGAAACGGGCGGTCTTAAAGACACCATTACCGACAGCGGCGACGGCAAAGGCAACGGCTTCACGTTCAAAAGCTATGATGCTTATGATATGCTCGATGCCATAAGGCGTGCTCTGGGCGCATATTCCGATAAGAAATATTGGGGCACCCTTGTTTCCCGTGCTCTTAAATGCGACAACAGTTGGGGCCGTTCAGCAAGAGAATATATCAAACTCTATCAATCTCTTTGATAAAACAAAGGGACTGCGTTGGGTAAAACCCGATACAGTCCCTTTAGTATTGTTTTTCTGCTATTTTACATATTCAAACGGAATGGGCGGAACATTCTCCGCAAAGTGACGTAGTACAAGCTCCTCGGCCGTCTTTACCGTTGTTTCCAAGGATTTCGGCGCCGGCTTTTCTGTCATCGGACTTTTTGCTTTTTGGGGCTTAATGTATTCTTGAAGGGTTTTTTCGATAACCTCCAAAAACAATGAATTACAGCATACGCCGCCGTCGGTATAGGCTCTGCCTGCCCAATTTTTAGGCAGTCTGCCCGCATGAGCTTCGAGAATTATTATTCTGTAAAGCTCCAGCGTTATCAAATTTCCGAAGTCAAAGCCCGATTCGCTGTCGTTCATAAGCATATCCTTCAGTATTCGTGCCGCCTTATATGCCGTGCGAATACCCGCTTTTTCGTCCTTCTCATCCTCACTTTGCAACGTCAGCTCCTTATTGCCGTTCTTGACCTCGCTTCTTCCGAGAAGATAATCGCAGGTAACTCCGTAAAAATCGGCAACCTTTATCAAAAAGCTGTGTCCGCACTCTCTTATTCCTTTTTCGTAGTGAGAAAGCAACGCCTGAGAGATTCCGAGACTTTCCGCCGCCTCCTTTTGACTCAAGCCCTGCTCCTTACGCAATTCGGCAAGAATGACGGGAAAACTCTTTTCCGTTTCGCTCACTCCTTCCCACAAGCTGTTTTATATTTATATTTTATATTTTTTTATACATTTTGTATATCCGCAAACTAAACAAAAATCTATCCTGCTTTTTGGAGGAAAAATGAAAAGCTATACCGTATACTTAATCAGGAACGCCCTTACGCAAGAAAGCGCTCAAGGCAAATACATCGGTCATACCGATGTTCATATCAGCGAGGAGGGCAGAGAGCAGCTCATCGCCATGAAAAACGAGTTGGTTTATCCGCCCGTTGATGCGGTTTTCACAAGTCCGCTTGCGCGGTGTACCGAAACCGCCGCAATACTTTATCCCGAAAATCCCGCCATAAGCATTGACGGGCTTATAGAATACGATTTCGGTGAATTTGAAAACAAGACCGCCGAGGAACTGAAAAAAAGTCCCGTGTTTCCAAAATGGCTTGCCGGAGAAGCCGATCCGCCGTTCGGCGAAAGCAACGCGGCTTTTGTAAAGCGCGTTTGCTCCTCTTTTGAAAAAATCCTCGAAGGTTTGATGAAAACCGGCACCACAGATGCGGCAATAATTACCCACGGCGGCGTTATCATGACACTGCTGACCGCATACGGCATCCCCGAACTTCCCATGCACGAATGGAGAACACCTAACGGATGCGGCTTCACGCTCAATGTCAATGCCTCACTTTGGATGAGAGGCAAAAAGGCAGAGGTATTCAGCGAATTCCCTTACGAAAGAGAAACCGATTACGATGACGAATAAGGCGGTGCAAAATGAACACTTTTACTATAGAAAATGACGGCTTTTATCTGAACGGTAAACCCTTTAGAATAATCGCCGGTGCAATACATTATTTCCGAGTCCCCCGTGAATATTGGCGTGATCGCCTCATAAAGCTGAAGGCTTGCGGCTTTAATACGGTGGAAACCTATGTCGCATGGAATCTCCACGAGCCGAAAGAGGGGGAATTTGACTATTCGGATATGCTTGACCTTGAAGCCTTCCTGTCTGCCGCCGAAGAGCTCGGGCTTTATGCCATAGTCCGTCCGGGACCGTATATCTGCTCCGAATGGGATTTCGGCGGTCTGCCGTGGTGGTTGCTGAAATATGACGGTATTCATCTGCGCTGTATGGATGACCGATACATTTCCGCCGTTGACCGATTCTTCGATTCCGTCATTCCGAAAATCGCATCGCATCAAATCACGAACGGCGGAAACGTTCTTCTTGTTCAGGTAGAAAACGAATACGGCAGTTACGGCGATGATGACGAATATCTCCGCTATCTTGCCGACGGACTTAAAAAGCGCGGTATCACCGTTCCGCTGTTCACCTCGGACGGCACAAATCCGCAGATGCTTACGGGCGGAACCGTTGCGGAAATTCACAAAACGGCAAATTTCGGTTCGAGAGCTTCGGAACAATTCTCCGCACTGCGTGAATACCAGCCCGACGGGCCTCTTATGTGTACCGAATTTTGGAACGGCTGGTTTGACCACTGGACCGAGGAGCATCACAGCCGCCCCGCAGAAGATGCTGCGGCAAGCCTTGATGAAATTCTTTCTCAAGGCGCGAGCGTTTCGGCATATATGTTCCACGGCGGAACGAATTTCGGCTTTATGAACGGCGCAAACTGCTACGATAAATATGAGCCCACAGTTTCAAGCTATGATGACGATGCTCCCGTGAACGAATACGGAGAACCTACGGAAAAATATTTCCGATTCAGAGAGGTCATTTCAAAATACGCTCCGATTCCCGATATTGAACTGCCCGCTCCCATTAAGGCAAAGCGTTACGGAAAATTCCGTTTCACCGCTTCCCGCCGCCTGTTTGACTGCCTTGATAAGCTGTCCGCTCCCGTAGATTCGGTTTGCCCGCTTCCCATGGAAAAGCTCGGTCAAGGCTACGGTTTTATTCTTTACCGTACACGGGTAAAAGGCCCCCGAGAGGTTCAAAGCGTCCGCATTCAAGAGGTACGTGACAGAGCATACATTTATAAAAATGATGAATTTCTCGGAATCCAATACCGTAACGATAACGAACCGCAGGTGAAAACCGACATCCCGTCCGACGGAGCAACGCTCGACATTTTGGTCGAGAATATGGGCAGGGTAAACTACGGCGCACAACTCAAGGATGCAAAGGGCGTTACCGAGGGAATCGGATTCGGCAACAATTTTGTTTATCATTGGCAGTGTTACCCCTTACCGTTTGACGATATTTCCCGCGTAGATTTTATTGACGGACATCCCGTTTTTGATTCCTCGCCGCTTTTGCTTCGCGCCGAAATCGAAATCGACGAATGCCATGACACCTTTGTTAAACTTTCCGGCTTCAAAAAGGGAATTATCATCATCAACGGCAAGGTGCTTTCCAGATATTGGAATGTAGGGCCTCAGCGTTCGGCGTATCTTCCCGCACCCTTCCTCAAAAAAGGCAAAAATGAGCTGGTCGTCTTGGAGCTTGAGGGATTTGACGAGCCTGTTGTTCTCCTTGATGATGCGCCCGATATAGGCTGACAGCGGGGGTTACTATGGAAAAATACATTGATTTGCACACACATTCCCTTAAATCCGACGGCTCGATGACTCCTGCCGAAGTAGTGCGTGAAGCAAAAAAAGCAGGTCTTGCGGCAATTGCTCTAACCGACCACGATACTGTGGACGGAATTGCGGAAGCTGTTTCCGAGGGTAAAAAAATCGGTGTTGAGGTTATTCCCGCAATAGAATTTTCGGTAATTTCCGAAACGGAAACACACATTCTCGGGTACTACATCGACACCGAAAACCCCGATCTAAAAAAAATTCTCGCCGAGGTCGTGGAGCTTCGTATACAACGCAATCACGTTACCTGCCAACGCCTTAACGAACTCGGCTTTGATATCACTCTCGACGAGGTGCGCGCCCTCGCGCCGAACAATTTTGTCGGCAGAGCACATTTTGCAAGGGTACTCTTGGACAAGGGTTACATCAAATCCGTCAAGGAGGGCTTCGACAAATATATGGCGGCCGGAAAATACGCCTACTGCGAAAAGCAACGCCTTTCCGCCCGTGATGCGATAGAGCTTATCGAAAAATGCGGCGGACTTTCGTTTCTCGCGCATCCGCATCTCACAAAGCTCGATGATACTAAATTGACGGAATTGCTCATTGAACTTAAAGGATACGGACTTTGCGGACTTGAAGGCTATTATACCGATTATACTCCCGAAATGCAGGAAAAATATCAGGGCATGGCACGCCGATTGGGGCTTGCTATATCGGGAGGCACGGATTTTCACGCCGCAATGAAGCCGCACATTTCAATCGGCACGGGACTCGGAAATATGAGAATCCCATATTCCGTCCTCGAAGAAATCAAAAAACTCAGATAATGCAAAAAGAGCTGCTGCGAAATGCAACAGCTCTTTTTTGAATCTGTTTAATTACTTAAACTTACGCTTACGAGCAGCCTCGGACTTTTTCTTTCTCTTGACAGAGGGCTTCTCGTAGTGCTCTCTTTTGCGAACCTCCTGAATAACGCCGTCTCTTGAAGTCTGCTTCTTGAATCTTCTGAGTGCGTTCTCGAGCGACTCGCCTTCTTTAACTTTAACCTGACTCAATTTATTCCCTCCCCTCGATTTTATAAAGGGTTTGTTTCACAACTTGCTAACTATTATACAATAACCGCACACTGCTTGTCAACAATTAAAATATTAAATTTTTTGTGCATTTATTGCGGTTTGACTACAATATTTACCAATCTGCCCTTAACATAGAGCTCCTTGACAATCTGCATGCCGTCAATCGCCTGTGCAATCTTTTCAAGAGCCTTTGCGGCAGCAATAACCTCATCGGACTGTGCATCTGCGGCGACAACAAGCTTTTCTCTGACCTTACCGTTAATCTGAACGGCAATTTCAATTTCATTGTCAACGCACTTTGCTTCATCATAGGTGGGCCACTCGGTTTCATTAAGCATACCGTCAAGACCCATCGACTGCCACATTTCCTCGGTGATATGCGGTGCAAACGGATTGAGCAGAGTAATAAACGTTTTAAGCTCCGCCTTGTTTACAGAGCCTTTAGCATAAATTTCATTTACAAGCGACATGAGAGCGGCAATTGCCGTGTTGTACTTCAAATTCTCTATATCGTAGGAAACTTTCTTAATTGCCTTATGCATAGAGCTTTCGAGCTCCTTGGAATAGCTCTCGCCATCGGCCAGGATATCAAGCATACCCCACACACGGTCAATGAAGCGTTTGCAACCTCTTACGCCCGTTTCACTCCACGGAGCCGCCTTTTCATAGTCTCCCATAAAGAGTACATAGGTTCTCAGAACATCGGCGCCGTACTGCTCGACCACCTCG
>CAYNUD010000003.1:0-2688 GCA_964400315.1 uncultured Clostridium sp.
AAGCGCGCTCCCAACTGCGCCACACCCGGATTCGATTTTTAGGGGAACGATTTGTTACCCAACGCAGATTATTATAACACAGAAAAACAAAAAGTCAATATTTTTTTATCTTTTTTCACTGCTTTTTTTGATTTTTTGTTTTGAAAAGCATTTGGCGGCGTTTCGGAGCTTTCGTATATTTAAATTTCTTTTGAAATTCACTTGAAAACAACCTGCACAAGCAACATATAAGATACAGTTCCACAAACTATGCTGAGCAACGTGTTCCGCTTCCAAATATGCAGAACAACGACAACCGCACCCGCGATAAGCTCCGGCAGAAAACCACCGAGCTCCGTGAAATTTATTTCTTTAAGGCAATATATAACAAGCATACCCATAATCGCATATGGAAGCACCTTTCCGAAGCGCACTATTTTGCCCGATATTCCCCTTTTTCCGCCCCAAATAACAAACGGAAAAAAGCGAAGCGCCGCCGTTACGAGTGCCATTACGGCTATGCTCAACCACAAATACAAATCATCCATCGGTTCTTTTATCCTTATAAAACAAAAATATCAGCGTAATCACAAGCATTGCGGGAATAAGAAAGGTTTTACTTCCGAAAACAGCAAGGCTGCATGCCGTCACGGTTAAGCCGATTATTGCGGGTACGTGATTTTTGCTTGTGAGCCATTGCTCGGTAAATATCGTGAGAAATAAAGCGGTCAATGCAAAATCAATACCGTCGAAATTGAATTTTATAACGCTTCCCGCAAACGCACCGAGCACCGAGCCGGCAATCCAATACATATGGTCAAAAAAAGACACAAAAAAGTAATATCGGCTTCGTTTGTCGAGCGGTATTTCCTGCTTGTCCGTACACAGCAATGAATACGTTTCGTCAGTAAGTGCAAAAATCAAATACGGCTTGATTTTACCGACATTTTTGTACCTTTCAAGCATTGAAACTCCGTAAAACAGGTGACGGATATTCACTGTAAGCGTGGTCAATGCGACGGTTATCAACGGTGCTCCTCCGGCAAGCAGTCCGACGGCGGCATATTGCATTGATCCCGCATAAATAAACAGACTCATTATAAACGCAACAAATATGCCGTAGCCTGCCGCTTTGAGCATAAGCCCGAAGCCGAGTCCCAATACAAGATAACCGGTCAGCACGGGGAAGGTATCCTTCAGCGCATATTTTATTATTTTTGAAGTCGAAAATTCGGTTGCTTCCATTACATTTTCCTTAAAAATCGACTGCTCGCTTTCGCTTGAAGCGATCGCGGCAGCCGAGACTTATTATATGAATATGCCCAAAATGCCATATGAGAAAACTGTCATAATGAGATTAGCGATAAGAACACCCAAAGCGATTATCGGAAATGAAATCTTAATTCTCATGTCGAGCAACGCCGCTATCAAAGCGCCCGTCCATCCTCCCGTACCGGGAAGCGGTATCGCAACAAAAAGAAGCAAACCCCAATTTCGCCAACGCTTAACCTTTTCACTTTTCCGCATTGAGCGTATTTCAAGCTTTTCGACAAGGCCCCTTGTCGCCTTGAATCTCTTTAGAAACTTGAATATTTTACGAATAAAAATTAAGATAAACGGCAAGGGAAGTATGTTTCCGACATAACATATTATAAACGCCTTCAGCAGATCGACACCGAGCAACTTTGCGGCTATCATTCCGCCTCTAAGCTCCAACACCGGCAAAAGCGATATAAAAAACACTATAAGTTCTTTGGGCAAATTGCCTTGAAAAAGCCCGACAATATAATCAACTATCGCTTCCGTCATGTCTCACCGCCTCCTAACAAATATTTTGCTTAATAAGAAAATCGTGCGCACTTTGCAGGATATTCCTGTCGTTGATAAAGCGGAGCGTATCCATTGCCTTGTCGTAATTGAGCCAAATATAATCCTCGATTTCCTCACGCTGAATGGTAGTCTGCGTATCCTTGGTTTTAGCCAAATAGATTGTTACCGTCTTTTCCACCTTGCCCTGTATCGTATATTCCGATTTCGAGGCAAATTGCGGAAGTATTTGAATGTGAATTCCCGTTTCTTCAAGGACCTCACGTATTGCGGTCTGTTCAAAGGTTTCTCCCTTTTCAACATGACCTTTGGGGAATCCCCAATGGGTACTGCGTCTGTTTTTGATAAGCAGATATCTTATTTCATCATTGATTCTGCGGTAAACAACCGCACCGCATGAGCGCTCGTAAAGACATTCGATCTTGCTGTCTCTGCCCTTTTCGGCAAAGGCAACGGCATCTTCAATTTGATAGGATATGAATCTCATGCTTTTAGGAGCGACAACATAAACCGTCGGACTTGCATCACTGCGTTTTATGGCGGCAATAACTCTGCCGTCAAAGGTTCTCACAGGATGTGTTATACCCATGATATATGCTCCGGATGAAGCGCTGTCATATCTCTTTTTTCCCTCGATGACACCGAAATTAAGCTGATAAATAAATCCGAACTGTCTGTTTACGGAGCGGATAGGGTTTGTTACCCTTACTCTGACATATTTGCCGAGCATTTAAACCACACCTTTCGGACGGCCATAGCGACCAAGATACTATACGGATAATTATAGCTAAATTGCATCTGTAAAACAATAGTTTTTTATAAAAAACATGAATTTTTAAGAATTTGCTGCACAATATAGCCGTTAAAACGGTTTTTTTATTA
>CAYNUD010000003.1:2698-30354 GCA_964400315.1 uncultured Clostridium sp.
ACGGCATTTCTGCGTTTTTATGTCTTGATTTAGTTATATAATGTATGATATAATCTAAAATAATTGCACTTAACAAAGGTGCTTCAAATAAAACGGTGGGTTTGATTATATGAAGAAAATTCTTGTTGCGGACGATGAAGCTCTTATAAGACGACTCGTTTGCGATTTCCTGAAAAATGCCGGCTTTGAAACAATCGAGGCGGCAGACGGCAATGAAGCCATCAATAATTTTTTCGAATGCGGCGATATCGACCTTGTTATCTGTGACATAATGATGCCCGGCGTAGATGGTTGGGAGGTTTGCAGAAAGATAAGAGAGCGCGCAAGCGTTCCGATTTTGATGCTTACCGCACGCAGTCAGGAATTTGACGAATTAATGTCCTTTGAATCGGGAGCGGACGATTTTGTTACAAAACCGTTCAGTCCGACAATACTTGTAAAGCGTGTTGAAGCACTGCTCAAGCGTTCCGAAGCAAAAAACACAATCGGCTCCGATATCATCCGTCTCGACGGTCTTACCGTAAACATTCCCGCCCACTCGGTATCTCTCGGCGAAGAAGCACTTGATCTTACCATAAAGGAGTACGGCATTCTCGTCAAGCTGATTTCCAATATAAACCGCATATTCTCCCGTGACAGCCTGCTTGATGACATTTGGGGTATTGATTTTGAGGGTGACCACAGAACCGTTGACTCCCACGTGGCAAGACTCAGAACAAAGCTCGGTGACTGGGGCGATTCCCATCTCAAAACGGTATATGGAGCAGGATACAAAATCGAGGAGTAAGCTCAGATGAAAAAATCAACGGGAACAAGATTTTACGGTGTAAGAATAAAGCTGTTTGCTGCAATTGCGGCTGTTATGGTTCTTTTTATGGTGCTTGTCGCCGCATTCAGCTCTCCCCTGCTTTTCAGAGCCTTCGCCTCGGGAACCTATCATCAACTCAGCTCCGTAGGCGAAAGGGTCAATTCGTGTTTTCCCGGCACGGCCACATATTATTTTGATCTTAACTCAATAGCGGTAAACAACAATGTTTCATTTGAAATTGCCGATTCGGACGGCACGCTGAAATATATTTCCGATAATACTTCGTCGCCCGACAGCAGCAGTCATTTTCCGTCCTCGGCAAAATCAGAGGCGGACTATTTGAGTATGAAAGAAACAAAAGCTAAATACTCATTCAAAAGCTATGAGAACTTTGAAATTAAAACAAAACCCGCCACCAATGCAGCGTATTTCATTTATACCAAAACACTCGACACGGGCGAGTTGCTTTATGTATACTACCCCGTTGCCGCTATCGAAAGTATCGTTTCATCATCGGTAAACGTATATCTTTGGCTGACTGCGGCTCTTGTACTTGCGGTTTCGGTTATTATATTCATCATTGTAACAAGATTTACCGATCCCCTTGTTGAAATGAACAACATCACAAAGGACATGGCAACGTTAAATTTTGACCGAAAATGCGGTAACTACGGCAAAGATGAAATCGGAGAGCTGGGACGAAGCATCAACACTCTTTCATCAACGCTTGATGCAACGCTCATTGATTTGAAAGATAAAAACGGTCAGCTTGAAAAGGATATCGAACGTCGCCATGCGCTTGACAATGCCCGAAAATCCTTTATCAGCAACGTTTCACACGAATTAAAAACACCGATAGCGATAATCTCCGGCTACGCCGAGGGACTTTGCGAAGGAATCAGCAGTGACCCCGAGGTTATCAAGGAGTATTGCAAAATAATCAATGATGAAAGCCAAAAGATGAATTCTCTCGTTGTTGAACTGCTTGAGCTTTCAAAGCTTGAAAGCAAAGCACAGCCGTTCAATCCTCATGATTTTGACCTCGGAGAAAAAATTGCTTCCGTTCTTTCTCACCTTTCGCTTCAATTTGAACAAAACGGAATTACGGTAACAAACAACATACCCTCATCTCTCATGTGCTGTGCCCAAGAGGATAAAATCGAAATTGCGATACGAAATTACGTTACCAACGCCGTTTCGCACTGCTCCGGAGAAAAGCATATAGAGCTAAATTGCACAGACAAAGGAAAATGTTTCGAAATAAGCGTATTCAACACAGGCGAACAAATTGCGGAAACAGACTTACCCGAGCTTTGGGACAGCTTTTACAGAGCCGACAAAGCTCACGGCAGAAGCGAAAATCGCTTCGGTCTCGGCTTATCCATAGTTAAAAGTATCATGACGAATCACAATTGCAACTTCGGCGTGAAGAATGTTGAAAACGGCGTTATCTTTATGCTTGAAGTACCGAAGGACTCAGATTATTATGCTGAAAAATAAGAAAAAGCCTTTAATATCTCTTCTCGCGGCAGCTCTCTCGGTGTGTATACTGTTTACCTCGTGCTCAAGCACCGAAAATGTGGGCGTTAAAACGGTAAAATCCGTCTCAGCAAGAAACATAATAACGGCCGAAGCCGAAAACTCTTCGGCACTTCACTACTCCGAAAGTCGTTCTTCTTTCACCAAAAAAGCGGCTTCATCGGGGCTTATCGAAATGCACATAGACCCGCTGACAAATACTTTTTGTATCTATGAAACCACCAAAAAGCAATATTGGAGCGTTCTTCCGTTGCTCGAAAACATATATTCGGGTGAAGAATTGCTCAGCAAGGCAAGCATGGCCGAAATTAAGGTCATGGGCGGCACCGACACATATGAGTTAAACACTCAGGACAACTCATTGGCATACGGCAAGGCAGGATACACTCTCACCGACAGCGGAGCCGTTTTTTCATTCGATATTTTTGCCGATGAAGCAACGGCATCAAAGCAAAGCTATTCAAAAAACGATATCGGCTTTAATATTACCATAACCGTTTCTTTGCAGGACGGCAGTATGATAGTTGACTGTGCACACAAAAATCTCACGGGGAATACCGATGCGTGCATTGAAGAAATCGAGCTTCTAAACTATTTCGGCGCATATAACGATACTCAAGAGGACGATTTTCTTCTTGTTCCCGACGGAAGCGGCGCAATAATCAGGACCTCCATCTATGACGATTCTTTTGAATCGCTCTCTTTTTCGGTCTACGGCAACGACCCTTCTCTGTACTCGGATGATGAAGCCACGGCTATAATTCCCGCATTCGGTATCAAGCACGGTGACTCCGCCTTTGTTTCGCTTATACAAAAAGGTGATGCCGCCGCACAAATCAACGCCGAAAAAGCAACAAGTATAAGCGAATACAACAGAGTCTATCCCCGCTTCACCGTAACTCCCACTGTGTATGACGGTGATACTCTCTATATTTCCAACACTCCGTTCGTCACGGAACTTTCGCTCTGCTACCGTTTCTTAACCGGTCAAAACGCAACATATGCCGGACTTGCCTCGGCTTGCAGAGAACAGCTTATAAGAAACTCGGTTCTTTCAACGAAAACGGTTGCGGTAAGCGATTATTTACCGTTCTGCCTCACCCTTACGGGTGCAACCAAGACCTCTTTCGGTCCGTTTGAACGTCTGAGTACCCTCACAACTTTTGAGCAGGCTCAAGACATGCTCACCCGTATGAAAAACAAAGGAATAAACAACGCTTTTGTGCGTTACAGGGGTGTCTTTTCAGGCGGTACGGATTCCGAAAAAACCGACAAAGCGAATATTCTGCGGCGTTTGGGCGGTTCCGACAAACTGACCGAGTTATACAATTATATTTCCTCGCAAAAGATGTCGCTGTTCCTTGAAATTGATATTTTAAGTTCCGCTTCGGGATTTTCCGACGGAAACTCGGTAAACATTAAAAAAGAGACTTCTAAATACACTCCGACCGAAAATATTTCGGAAATCACCGGTAAGAATGCCGCTTCTCGAACTCTCGCAAAAATCAGCAAGCTGTCAAAAACGGTATCCTCGCTTCTTTCTCAAACAAGATATTACGGCTTTACGGGCTTTTGCTTTAATGATGCGGGCAAACTGCTGTACTCGGATTTTTCATACGGCGGTCTGCTGAGAACCGATGCCGCAGAACAAATACGCTCCGCAATAGCGCCGCTTTCGACAGGTAAATCCTCCATGGCGGTCAACGGTAATTTCTATATGCTCAAAAACATTGATGTTATTGTCGATATGCCGCTTACTCCGTCCGTTGCCGGCAGCGGTGCGTATGTTTCCGTTCCCTTTGTTCCGCTTGTGCTTCACGGAATAGTTGACTATGCCGGCGAAGCTATAAACACAAAAACAAACCTTCAAGAGACTCTTCTTCGCTGTGTCGAATACGGTGCCTGTCCCCATTTTGAATGGAATTATGAGCCTCTCACCGAAGACGGTAACGATAAATTCTACTATGACAACACCATAAACGAAGCTGCTGAATTCTATTCTCGGGCAAATGAAGCGCTCAACGACCTACGTGATGCAAGAATGACGGATCACTATGAGGTCAGCGACGGCGTATTCTGCACCGAATATGACACCGGTGCGATGATATACGTTAATTATACGGATTCCGCGTATGCAACAAGAGGCGTTGTTGTTGATGCCCGAAGCTTTTTAAGAGTTAATTAACCATTTCTTCAAGGAGGAAAAAATATGCCTTACATTAAAACAACAGTCAGCAACCGGATAACCGATGCACAGCGTGATATTCTCAAATCGAAACTCGGGAATGCCATTGCACTCATCCCCGGCAAAAGCGAGACGTGGCTCATGCTTGCATTTGAGGATAACGTTCCCATGTACTTTAAGGGTGAAAATTCTTCCGATTATGCCTATGTTGAAGTCAGTCTTTTCGGCAGCACATCCGACTCGGCTTATGACCGTATGACCGCTTCGGTGTCGGAGATTATATCCGAAACTCTCGGTATTGCTCCTTCAAATATCTATATAAAATATGAAGAAGCCGAACATTGGGGCTGGAACGGCAATAATTTTTAAGCATGAGCGATAAAAAGCATGAACTTCTGTTGATTTTTGCCGCTCTTATCATCAGCGCAATATTGATGATGTATAACGTATTTGACCTGCCGAAGTATTCCCCTATCGAAGCGACCGTTGCTCCGGCAACTACCGTCGTCGAAAAAACCACCGTACAGTATACAGGTCAAATAAATATTAACACCGCCTCACTCGAAGAACTGATGACTCTTGAAGGAATCGGCAAAGAAAAGGCAAAAGCGATAATCGAATACCGCAACAAAAACGGACGTTTCCGCTCCGTTGACGAGCTTGGCGAAGTAGAGGGCATAGGTAATGTCACGCTCGAAAAAAACCGCGAAAAAATCTGCGTTTGAAAAGCGGTATTATAGTTTGTTTATAATTTTGGAGGTAATAAATATGGAAAGACTTGAAATCAAAAAGCTCTTCGAGAGCTCCGAATCCTATGCGGACCAAAGTGTCACGGTCTGCGGCTGGGTCAGAACTCTCAGAGATTCAAAAGCAATCGGCTTTATCGAGATAAACGACGGAAGCTGTTTTAAAGGTGTACAAATAGTTTTTGAAGCGGCAAAGCTTGAAAACTACAAGGATATTGCAAAGCTCAACGTCGGCTCGGCAATAAAAGTAACGGGCAAGCTTCTGCTCACCCCGAACGCCAACCAGCCGTTTGAAATAAATGCGGATGAAATATCCGTCGAGGGCTTTTCGACTCCCGACTACCCTCTCCAGAAGAAGAGACATTCTCTCGAATATCTCAGAACCATTGCCCATCTCAGGCCGAGAACAAATACATTTAACGCCGTTTTCAGAATTCGCTCCGAGGCAGCATATGCAATTCACAAATTCTTTATCGACCGAGGCTTTGTTTACGCGCACACACCCCTTATTTCGTGCAGTGACTGTGAGGGTGCGGGCGAAATGTTCAAGGTAACCACGCTCGACCTCAACGACGTTCCCAAGAAAGAGGACGGCAGTGTGGATTACGGCGAGGACTTCTTCCAGAAGCCCGCTTATCTTACCGTTTCCGGTCAGCTTCAGGCCGAAACCATGGCTCTTGCATTCGGCAAGGTTTATACCTTCGGCCCCACCTTCAGAGCCGAGCGTTCCTACACTCAGCGCCATGCGGCGGAATTTTGGATGATTGAGCCCGAAATGGCTTTTGCGGAGCTTAGCGACAATATGGACGTCGCAGAGGCGATGATTAAATACGTAATAAGCTACGTTCTCGAAAACTGCAAGCAGGAGCTTGAATTTCTCAATAAATTCGTTGACAAGGAGCTTATCGAGCGTTTGACCGCCGTTGCAACCTCAGACTTCGGCAGAGTAACCTACACCGATGCCGTTAAGATGCTCGAGGAGCACAATGACGAATTTGAGTACAAGGTAAGTTGGGGCTGTGACCTTCAAACCGAGCACGAGCGCTTCCTTACCGAAAAGATTTTCAAAAAGCCCGTATTCGTCACCGACTATCCCAAGGAAATCAAGGCGTTCTATATGCGTCTCAACGACGACGGCAAGACCGTTGCCGCCTGTGACTGCCTTGTTATGGGCATAGGCGAAATTATCGGCGGCAGTCAGCGTGAAGAAAGGCTCGACGTGCTTGAAGCGAGAATAAACGAGCTCGGCCTCGAACCCAAGGATTACGACTGGTATCTCGACCTTCGCCGTTACGGCGGCGTAAAGCACAGCGGCTACGGCCTCGGCTTTGAAAGACTTGTTATGTATCTCACGGGTATTTCCAACATCAGAGACGTTCTTCCCTTCCCCAGAACTACCGGTTCAGCCGACTTTTAATTCATAGCCGCAACTGACGCATCCGAACCCGCCTTAAACGGCGTGATTTCGGCTAAAGAAAGGATTTTATCATGGAGCTTATAAACAAAGCGAAAGACCTGATTTCCGATGTTAAGGTCTATTGGAAGGTTCCTCTTAAAGGGCGTTATATGCCGTTTAAGGAAATTGCCGCTTACAGCTTCGGCGGCATAGGCATATATTGCATTATTTATATGTCCTACACCATGGTAATCAGCGCAACGAACGTTGTTATGACAAACCTTACGGGCATACCTCCGAAGCATCTGCTCATTATTTACTACATCTGCACCGTTGCCGGTATACCGTTCACCGCCCTAAGGGCGCATATGATTGACAATATGCGGCTGAAATCCGGCAAATACCGACCGTGGATACTCGGCATGGGCATTCCCTCGGTAATCGTTATGCTCGCAATGCTCTTCACCCCCTACGACAGTATGTCCACCGCTTCGGTTTATATCATTTCAATCGTTTACAGCCTGATTTTGAATTTCGTTTACAACTTCTTTTATGAAGCGTACGAAAATCTTATTTATCTGCTTTCCCCCAACACGCAGGAAAGAGCCGACGTTTCCTCGATAAAATCCATCACGTATTCCTTTGCTCCCACGGTGCTCAATCCCCTGCTTCCGCTTATGGTTAAGCTGCTGAACACCAACGATATGTATGACGTTCGCATATACAAGCTGATGTTCCCGATTATTTCTGTTATCGGTATTGCTTTGAGCATCGTCGTTTTTGCAAACACAAAGGAAAAAATCATTCAGGCAAAAACTCACGTTGTCCAAATCGGATTTTTTGAAGCGATAAAGGCGGTCGCCAAAAACAAATACTTCTGGATTATTTCCCTTGCCGGCTGGATAGGCTTCCTTGAAACCTCACAGCAGTACATTCTCGGCTGGCTTTACAACTACGCCCACTGGTGTACCGACGGTCAATATTCGCTTATAACAATAATCTACGGCAACGCCTCGCTTTGGGGTATGCTTGCCGCCCCGTTCGCCATAAGGCGCTACGGCAAAAAGGCCGTGCTCGTCGTTACAAACCTTTTCAACATTTTGTTTATCGCGCTTCTTTTCCCGAGTGTCGGTGCGCAGTCGATTTGGCTCGTGCTTGTCTGCCTTTGGATGAATGCGCTCATGGGCTCGTTTGCTCACATTCTCAACCCCGCTATCAACGCCGACATAAGAGATTATCAGCAATACATAACCGGCGAAAGAATTGACGGTATGTTCAGTGCGATAGGCCTTATAACAAGCTTCATCACCATGGCAACAAGCACCGTTATTCCTCTTATCTTCGACAGATACGGAATAAACGAAAATAACGGCTACGCAAACGCTTACGACATTCTGAAATTCCAGCCCGACACCCTTTATTCGCTGATAAATCTTCTCATTCTTCTTTCGGTAATCGGCGCAACGCTCAACGTTATCCCCTATTTCTTCTATGACCTTTCCGAGGTTAAGCAGAAAGCGATGATAAGCATTCTCAAAATAAGAGCGATGTTTGAAGATTTCGGCAACGACTCTCTCAAGGACAGAGAGCTTATCGAGGGCGTTGACATTCTCAGAACCGCCTTGCATGACGCCGACGGCGAAACGGTCAAAATCACCTCGGCAATGAACGGTAAGGAACGCCGAATGATAAAAGAGCACAACGAGAAAATCGAAATCGCAAGAATGATTCTTGCCGAATACGAAAAATTCTCAAGCAAGGAGTTTTCATTCAAGCTCGCTCACGCTCAAAAAACGGTTGCAAACGGCATTGAGGATATCCTCGCCGCCGACAAGGACTTGATTGCCGAAGCAAAGGCTATGCCGCACGGCACTCACGAGGAAAACGAAATCCGTAAATATTGCATCGCTCACGCCAAACAGTCCGTAAAGAGCAGAGAAACCGTCATCAAGCATTACAACGGAAAGATGCCCGAATTCGACGTCGGAATTTTTGAAAAGCTCTTTGAAGAGGAAGAGAAAAACGACGAAGCAAAGCGTGCGGCATACGCAAAACTCGATGACGCAAAGGCGAAAAAGGATACCGCCGCCGTCGCCGAGGCAAAAAGCGAAATCAAGGCACTCGGCAACGAGAGCTATGCAATCAAGGGCAAAATCAAGCAGGCTACAAAAGACAATACAAAGTACAATCACGCTATCAAACCCTATACCTCCGCCGAAAAGCTCATAAAGCAAAGCGAAAATTACACAAGATTTTCCGAAATCGAGCAGCTTTACGATGCTGCGGCTCAAAAAGTTGCCGCCGAGGACAAGGCCGCAAAGGAGCTTGCCGAAAAAGAAGCGCTTGAAAGAAAGCTCGACAAGGAACGCCGTCTTGCCGAAAGAAAAGCGGCGAAGAAAAAATAATCGACATAAGACAAAAATTCAAAGCGGAGCTGTTTTCAGCTCCGCTTTTGTTTAAATAAGCTTGTCGGTTTTTAAGAAAAAATAATACTTATCAAAGAGCTACCCAATATTTTGGTATTACACAGAAGCACTGTCAAAAACACCAGAAAAAGCACATTTTCCATATGTGCAATAAAATTGGTTTTTCTTCTTTCGCATTTTTTGAAATATGCAACACAAATACATGAAGTAATTTCAAACAACAGCACAACAATTGCGGAAATTGCGCAAAGAACAATAAAAACAACAAACAGTAGGGCAACAGCTTCTTCGTAATATTCATTATTCCTTACAGCATACATAAAAAAATACAAAGCAATCGTTAACGAACAAAACGAAATATCAGCTACCGATAAAACCTTTTTTGATTTTTCAAGAAAATTCATCACTGCATTCTCTCTCTGCATTTCTTCTGTTTTCATTCCACTCACTCCGTTCGTTTTTGCGTTTGCGGAACTCTCGGCCTCTCTTTTCTTCATAAGAATTATAGCATGTATTGACCGCTCTTGTCAATTTTTATACCGTTTTGCCCTAATTCTTTTAATTATAAAGTTCAAGCAAAACAAGGTATATGTCTTTTGATACAGAGTATCGTTTAAAATCCTTATCATTATCTGACAGGTTTTCAAACTCACTGTATTCTAAATCGGAATCATACTTTGCTACAGATAAAAAACAACCGTTTGAATTTTCTCTGCTATACAGATGAATAACATAACCGATTCTGTCTCTTGTTTGTAGAATTACAATCCGTTCGTTAGGTATCGAAGGATTATATTTCACCCAATTATCCGCAGATGAAAAATATGTCCATTTTTCTTGCATTAAAACAGATGTAAGTTTTTGCAATTCGTTAGGAGCTGTAACCGTTCTTAATTCATCAAAAACATCACCGTCGCTTCCCCTTAATAATGCCTTAACTTCAACTAATTCCGTTATGTTGAACGGACAAACATTATTACGGATTTCAGTAATTTCTTCATCGCCGTTTTTATCGGAAGAAGTCTGAATCCTATCGTAATCTGTTTGCATATTGTTCGGGAGTTGTGTAAATTCGGTAGATTTCTCAAAGCTTTCTTCTGTGGTGAGGTTAATGGTAGGATATTTGTTTGATGAAGCGGTATCTGCGTGTTCGTTAGAATTACAAGCAGAAAAAAGTGTTAGCATGAAAACAAGAAACAATAACATTGTTTTTTTCATAAGGCACCCTCCTATATCGGCGTTTTTTAACAAACCATCGGACTCTCTACCTTCTCAGAATATAGAATAAATCGTGAAAATTATATTCCATCTATAAAGTACCGTTTTGTCTGAAAAGGTTACAAAAATATTCAACAAATTATTACCGCTGTTTTGTATATACTACACCTCGAAGCGGCTTATTCGACACTGCCGTGCCGCTTGAATTTGCCGACAAATTCAAGTATCCCCCGTCCGAGCATACCGCTCGTCCTGCCCCCTTTAGGCAAGGGGGCCGAGATTAGCTTGCAGTTTTTAGTCGAGTTTAGCTGTCCCTTTTAGGGAAAGTGGCTTTTTGCATCAGCTAAAAGTCGAAAGGGTTTAAAGGCTATTTTATAACTCCGAGATAAAAACCCCTCTGCCAATTTAGGCTATAGGATTTGGGGATTAGGAAATAGGAATGTTAAAAGTTTTCACGCCTAATGCCTAACCGCCTATCACCTAATTCCTAACAGGGCACCTCCCTAAAAGTGGAGGCGAAAATTTACTGACAGCTTACAGCAAAAATTCAATTGCTAATTTCTCATTGCTGATTATTAAAAGCCCTTGGAAATTCCAAGAGCTTTTAGATAGAAGTATTCTATTTTCTGCGTTTGAAGAGCATTGCGAATGCAAGACCTGCCGCGAGAACGACAATGGATACGGCAAGCATTATAAGCGTTGAGCCACCGAGGGAAGTGTTACCCTCGGGCATACGCCCGACACCGTTTGACTTCTCACCGTCGGACTTTTCGCCGTTCGGCTTTTGCCTTGCGCCATTGTGTTTATCACTTGACAGTTCTGTATCTTCACTTTCGTCCCGTACCGTTTCCGTGCTCACCTCGGCATCGGTCTTTTCGGTTTCGTTCTCCGGCTTTTCGGGGACATTGCCATTCGGTATTTCGGGCATTTCACCGTTCGGCAATTCGGGAGGATTGCCGTTTGGCATTTCGCCGTTCGGCATCTCGGGCGGAGTTCCGTTTGGCATATCAAGAAAACTGCCGTTTTGATTTTTCATGCCGCCCGTGCTCAGTGAAAGCGTTTTGATTGCCGTGCTTTGCTCTTCTTCTTCGTTCTTTTGCGAAGTTCTGCCGCCTCGGCTCTTTTTGGGAATGTTACCGTCGGAGAAATCGAAATCGGAAGCATTAAATTCAAAGTCGGAAAGGTCAACATCAAAATCGGGCATATTGCCCTTGCCGCCACCCATGGAATTGTTCATTGAGCCCATATCGCTGATTTGCATATCGCCCGCATCAATGAGCGTTTCGCTCTTTTGCGTGTCCGAGGTCGAGCCTATGGTTCCGTCAAGCTGACCCGAAATGCTTTCGGCACGAAGCAAACAGAATTCTCTAAGCGTTGCCGCACCCGTTTTGAATTCTTCAAAAGTGCAGAATTTTGTCGGATCCTTTTCGACATAAGGCGTAATCATTTCAACGGTTTCGTCAAACATTTTTTCAAAATA
The DNA here is from genome assembly GCA_964400315.1 of uncultured Clostridium sp. Lineage (GTDB taxonomy): Bacteria > Bacillota > Clostridia > Oscillospirales > Acutalibacteraceae > CAG-177. The sequence continues at coordinate 14,497 of CAYNUD010000003.1, forward strand.
TCCGCTGTCGAAATATTCGGAAATGAGCTGTGAAAAATACTCATGATAAAGTTCGGTATATTCTTCGCTTGCGAATATCCACGCTATCATGGGTCTGTCATCGGCATTTCCGCCCGAAACGGGAGAGTCAATCGGATAATTCACAAGGTTTGTTGCTCCGCCCGCCGACTGAAAGCCGCCGAAGGCAAGATTGTAATCCCACGGAATCATCTGCATTTGGCCGTCTTTCTCGTAAAGATAATAATTGTGAATCATCGAGCCCGTGTAGCTGTCAAAGTTGAGCACGAAATTGTGGACAACAAAATATCTGATAACCTTTTCAACATCAACGGTGCTTTCAAGCTCCTCTCCCTCGGAAAGCTTCTTGAGTGAAGAAATCAGGCGCTTTTTATCGCTTTCGCTTACGTTCGTTTTTGCATTATCGAAAATATTTGAATAGCTGTCGAGGTCATCGTCGATGTATTTGAGAAGCACATCATCACTGCTTCCGAACATACCGCCCATTCCTCCGAAGCCCTTGCCGTCCTTTTCGCCGTTACCGTTCGGAACCTTAAATTTTCCGGAGTCAAACGAAAAATTCTCTGCATTCGGCATTTGCATTTCTCCGCCGTTCATGCCGTTCCCTATATCGGGCATATCGGGAAAGTCAAATTTTCCCTTTTGTGAAGCTGTGCCGTCATCGGTATTCTTATCGGAAAAATCACCGATATCAAAATCTCTGCCGTTACCTCTGCCGCCGCCCATGCTCATGCTGTCGGGTTTATAAAGCTCGCCGTAATCACTACCGTAATTGCGCTCCAAAAAAGCCTCTTCCACTCCCTCAACGGCAATATACAAGCCCCAATCCTCGCCGTTTACCGTAACATACACAAAACTGCAAAGCGGTGAAGCCACGCCGAATTCACTCATCATTCGGTAAGTCAGATAATCCTTCATATAGGTGTTATCCTGAATGATGTTATTGAGACAAAGCTTGTCGAGCCCGTAATAATTCTTTGTGCTGTCATAATGGTCAAACTCTATTTTGAAGCTGTAGCGGTCGTTGCCGTAGGATTCCACCTGTGTAAGCGAGGTGTTTCCCTTTCCCCGTATCGCCACATTTTTATATGCCTCATTGTCAATAATCAACGAACAGGGATAGTATTCCTCACTTTTGCATTCGGCAATAAAATCATCCCAATTGTCCATTACTATATTGACCGTGTGAACGTTCGAGGTATCAAACAACCTGCTTTCATATCCCATTGAAGCGGTTTTTATCTGTATTCCGAGCTTCTCACCGTTCATAAACAGCACGGTAATAATCAGGGTTAAAGCAAGAACAACACAGCATATTTTGTCAAAATGCTTATGTGTTGACATAGCGTACCTCCTCAGCCCATATAGTCGCCGTTATAACTGACGAGCACAGCGCTTTTTACACCGTTCATTTCGGAAACGGCATTAATAAAATCGGTATTGTCATCCTTCAGACGAATCTCCAAATTCAGCTCGATATTTCCCTTTTGAACGGTTTTGCTCTTGACAACGCATTTGCTCACCTGTTGAGAAAGAAAACCGTAAGCATCCTTCTCGGCCTCGGAGCTTTCACAAGTAACGACGGCTATATACGGATTGAAATGCGATTTTTTATTGACGAAAACAAGAAGAATAACTCCTATTATCACACTGCCGATGACGGCAAGAGGAATCATTCCCGCCGCAAGGACTATTCCTACGGCTATTGACCAAAACAAAAATGCGATATCGAGCGGTTCTTTTATTGCGGTACGGAAACGTACAATCGAAAGAGCGCCGACCATACCGAGGGAAAGAACCGCATTGGAGGTTACCGCCAAAATGACAACGGTGGTTATCATTGTCAGGGCAACAAGTGTTGTTCCGAAACTTGAAGAATACATTACTCCCTGATAGGTTTTTTTGTAAACCAAGAAAATGAATAAGCCGATACCGAACGCCAATGCAAGTGCAACAGCCATATCCAAAACGCTGACACTTGTAATATTCTCCAAAAAGCTTGACTTAAAAATGTCGTTAAATGTCATAATAATTATCTCCTGTTCTTATATTTTTCAGCCGTAAATTCTACATGCGGCATATTTTGAAAATGCACCGACCGAACGGTTTTCAAGCTGAACGATATCACGAATAATATCGGGAAGAAAACCGTCCCACTTGATTTCAAGAATCATCGGCGAAGCACCTGCCGGTACGGTAACGGCATCCGGATTCAGAAAATCCGTGCCGCAAAGACCTGTTCGAATGTCGCTGTCTATTGTTATACGCACATTACCGGCTTCAAAAACGAATGCCTCTCGGGTATAATCGACAATGGTCTTTGCCCGCAAACCACGATTTTTCATCTTTACATAAAGCTCACGAACAAGCGGAGCTTCAATATTCATAAGAGAATCTAAATCACCGCTTGCTATAGCCATTGCCGTTTCTTTACCGATGACCACACTCTCTTTAGAACACAAACCGTTAATTTTACTTTTCTTTTCAAGGCGGATAAAGCTTGTATCGTAATTATAATAGCGAATACGGAATTTTTCCCGAATGTTTACTCCGTCGATTTTTTCGCGCAGAGCAGTGTCGTTCACATCGTCAAAATAGAGACTTCGTATTTGGTACTTTCCGTTTTGCGTATGTGAATCTCTCTTTGCAACCGCATTGAGTCGCTGTCGCAACACGAGCATATCGCCTAAACCGATTTCGCACTTTATTTCGTGCCTGTATTTCATTCAATCACTTCCTCTCATAAAAAAATCCTTCCGTACCATGATGAAATCATTATACAAAAGGAAGATTGAAATAAAATTGAATTTATTGAGTTTTCAGCTTTCCCTCGGCAAACGTACTTCAAGCTCCACCTTGCCGTCAAAGCAGTTGATATGGACAGAACCTTTATGCGCCGTCACTATAGCTTTTGCTATTGCCAGTCCGAGACCGTAATGCTTATCCTCTCCGCTTCTTGATTCATCTGCTCGATAAAACCGTTCAAAAAGATGTTCTCGCTTTTCTTCGGGTATCTCCTCACCGTAATTCATTACCGAAAGGCGCAACTCTCTGTGTACCGCTTCGAGTGCCACAGTAACATCCTTACCTGTTTCTCCGTGACTGACGGCATTATCCGTAAGAACGGAAACAAGCTGTTTTAATTGAGCTTCGTTGCCCGTAACAAACAGATTCGGCTCAATTTTTGTAATCAAAGTGAATCCTTTTTCATATGCAACGCATTCAAAAGGCAAGACCTCGCCGGCAACAAGACGGCTGAAATCAAGGTGTTGAGTTTGCATTTTTACGCTTTCCGTTCGGGCAAGATCCAAAAGTTGGCCTACAAGCAAGCCCATTCTTTCATTCTCATAGCGAATGTTCTCAAGCCATCGGTTTTCACCGATTTCACGACTTAGCATTTCCGCATTGGCATTAACCACGGAAACGGGAGTTTTCAGCTCATGTCCCGCATCGGAAATGAAGCGCTTTTGCTTTATATAGCTTTCTTCAAGCGGTCTGACGATTCTCTCCGCAAGAAGCACGGCAAAGAAAAAGAGTACAACAAGTGCCACTCCGCCGAATATCAAAGTATAGCGAAAAAGGGTCATCATATTTCCGTGTATTATCGTGTTATCCATAAAGGCAACAAGAATATATCCGCCCTTATCCGCCATGCTAAAGGAAAGATTTTTCAGCGTTCCCGATGCTTCACCGTCCCTAACGACATTCAAAGCCATCTCCGCAAGCTCTTCATCGCTATATACGGAACCGCTCTCGTTGCTTATTTCGAGAATTTCGTCATTGTATGCTAAAGCAACGGAATAAAAAGTTGAGAGCTTAAATTCGGGCAATTCGGAATAATGCGGCGTTCGCCTGTCCGGTATCGGAATCATAGGTGAAAACGACGTTTGAGAATGTTTTAACGAATACAGCGCAATATGCTCTTCAAGCATTTCTTTATCACGGCGTGCCGTTTCAAAATAGCTTGAGGCATAAATCACCGCAAGCGTTCCGACCCAAATTGTTATCAATATTGACATAATGGCGGCAACGATTCTTCTTTTTGACTTCTTAAACATTACCGCACCTCAGCTCATAACCGATTCCCCGAACGGCTTTTATTTCCGTTTTTGCCCCTACGAAAGCTAATTTTTTGCGCGTAAAGGACATATAAACTTCAACATTATTGTATTCGGCTTCATTTTCGAATCCCCAAATCTTAACAGAAAGCTGTTCACGGGTAAGAATTTGACCGCTGTTTGCAATCAGGTATTCGAGGATACGGTATTCTTTTTCGCTCAAACGGACACTTTGACCGCTGGCGGTACAGACAAGAGTCATGGTATTGGTGTCAACGGAAATATCACCGATCGTAAGTATTCCCTCCGAGGCGCCGACACTCCTGCGTACAAGCGCACGAAGTCTTGCCAGCAATTCTTTTGTCATAAACGGCTTCGTCAAATAGTCGTCCGCACCGCTGTCAAGTCCCGTCACTTTATCGTCAAGCTCCGATTTTGCGGTGAGCATGAGTATCGGAGTGCGAATCCCCTTTTGTCTTGCTCTTCTCGAAATCTCATAGCCGTTCATATCTGGAAGCATAACATCGAGAATTGCCACGTCATAAATATTGCTTTCAATTGCCGCAAGTCCGTCAAGTCCGCTTACGTAGTGATCAACCTCATATTTTTCCAGTCGCAAAAGCTCACAAAGTGCCTGTGCCATCCTTTTTTCGTCCTCAACAAGCAAAAGACGCATATTCTCACCTCTGCTATATTATATACCTTAATATATTGAACTAAGATTGAAGAAAGACCGAACAGCCTTTGCCGTTCGGTCACGGTTTTAATTCATACTTTCATAAGAGCAACCGACATTGCAAGAAGAATTTGTGCGGGATAGTACGTTGAAAGCTCAAGCGTGACCCAAATATTCTTCCTCTTTACGGGTGTGAAATACAAAAAAGAAAGAAAAGTATCGCTTAACACAAACAAAACCGCTCCGACAAAAGCTGAAATAAATGCGGGAGTCGGTTGTTTATGCATAAGATAACCTGCCGCCGCCGCTTGATACAGCAGAGTACCGTAATAAAACGACATAATGATTCGCATTTTGCCGTCCGCTTTCATTTTGATAGCTCTTATCATAATGAAAGCGAAAAGTGCCCCGAATGCGCCTATCGCAAGCGGAACAAAACTGAAACCCGCAGTGTATACAAAGGCAAAAAGATAAAAAACATGGCCGATAAGAAAATAAAGCATTCCGAGAACAACAAGACGGCTTTTAAACTGCGGAGCTATCTCCTTGATTCCGAGTAAAACATCTCCGAAAAATCCGAACATCAATGCAAAACAGACAATGCAAAAATAATATGTATTATGCGGATTTGCACAGTAGCCTATAATCGCAACGGAAATAAATCCGAAGCTCGCCATGAATTTACACAGCATTCCCTCAAAGGATTTGTTTTTTCTTCTGAGCAAAACGCAGGAAAGTGCAAACGCAACCGTTAAAACGGCAAGAACGTAACACAGCGGTGACATAGCTTCTCCTTTCAATTATCAAATGAAGCAACGGTCCATCTGCCGCAACGGGAAAAACCGCATTTTCCGTAAAAATCAGCCAAGGAATCATTACGGCAGAAAAGGAAAACATCTTTATCGGAATAAAGGCCGGCAAGCGATTCAACCAAACGGGACGCATAGCCTCTGCCCCTTTTTTCGGGAGAAGTACCGACAGCGCCGAGAAGCACGCTTTTTTGTCCTATAAACAGCGCAAAAGCACAAGCGCACAGCTTACCGTTCTCGCTTATACTTGCTATTCTTGCAGTCCCCTTATTCAAGCGTGTGCAAACATCTGCGGCAAAAGCGCCGAAGCTTCCGAGATTAAATTCGCAACGAAGCAAAAGTGCATAGATATCGCGCATTTCATGATTTCCGTTTTCTATCTGCGGTTTTATCTCCCTGCCTTTTTCAAAATGAACAATAACAGAAGAGTCCTCGGCGGAAAACCCGAGATTATCGAGCACGCTTTTTTCGCAGACAAGCTCCCTACAGCCGCAAAAAATAATAAAATCACGAAGCTCATCAATATCCGCGCCGTGTACACAGCATAATGTCATACAGCCGTCAACTCTGCCGAGCGCCGCAGTCGGAACATCTCCAACCGTTTGAATCCAAAACATTGCAAAATCACAGTCTGCACCGTAGGTCTCAAAAAGCGCCGTTATCCTTGCCGCAAAAGCATCCGACGGCAAAAAATCAAGCTCCGTAAAGCTTTCGCAAAGCCTTATCATTTTGCAAGCTCCGTTGCAAGCGCCTTTGCTAATTTAAGACAGTTTTCCGCATCGGAATACTTTATAACACAACTCGGAGAATGCAAATATCTGCAAGGAACCGAAAGAGTAAGCGATTTTACACCGCAACGAACTTTGTGAATCGCACCGGAATTGTTACCGCCCGAAACAAAGGTTTTAACCTGACAGGGTATACCGTTTTCGGCGGCAACCGAAAAGGCGGTATCAAACAGCATCCGGTCATAAACCGTAGTTCTGTCCATAAAGGAAACGGCAGCTCCCTTACCGCATATGCAAACTCTCTTTTCGTCCTTAACGCCCGTAATATCGGCGGCGGTCGTTGTTTCAAGAGCAAGGGCATAATCGGGGTCAATACCGTATGCGGCAGGACCCGCACCGCGTAAACCGACCTCCTCCTGAACGCTGAAAGAGAACCATGTATCGTATTCAAGCTCGCTTCTTATCATTTCGATAAGCACGGCACAGCCTACGCGGTCATCAAGAGCCTTTGATTTGAGAAAGCCGTCACCCATTTCAAACGTCGCACAATCAAACCATGCGGCATCACCGGGGGCAACATATTTTTCCGCTTCCTCGCGGCTTGAAGCACCGATATCAATATATAAATCGTCGTTTTTCGGCATAGTATCTTCTTCATCTTTATCAAGCAGATGAATGGGCTTCGCGCCGAGCACACCGCTTATGCCGTCCTTTCCGACCTTCACACTTCTGCCCAATGCCACTCTCGTATCAACACCGCCGACCTTTGCGAATCGCAAGCAGCCGTCCGAAGTAATGCCGGTAATTATAAATCCGACCTCATCCATATGAGCATCAAGCATAACCCTTTTATTTGCGGTCTTTTTTCCTTTTTTGAAAACAATAAGGTTTCCGAGAGGATCGACACGGTATTCGGCACAGCCCTCGATTTTTCGGATTATATATTCTCTAACCGCATTTTCGCGGCCCGAAATACCCGAAATCGCACTGATTTCCTTGATAAGCTCAAGCATTTGTTTCTCCTCCCTCTGCAATGATATATTCCGCCATAAGTCTTGCCGTTGCTTCAATATCGGCAAGATCGCACACCTCAACGGAAGTATGCATATTCCTTATCGGCACAGAAAGCAGAGCGGTACGCACGCCCGCTCCCGAAATTTGTATTTCATCGCAATCGGTGGAAGTGCGTGAACCCATAACCTCGGTTTGAAAGTCTATATTCTTCGATTTTGCAATTTGAACAAGTTTTGTGCTCATTTCATAATCGAGAACGGGAGCATAACCCACCATCGTTCCCTTTCCGAGAGAAGCATATTTTTCACCGCTGACATCGGGTGCACTCGCAAAGCTGACGTCCACGGCTATCGCCTGCTCGGGGGAAAATTCAAAGGTACCCGTGGCCGCACCGCCTCCGCCTACCTCCTCCTGTACGGCAAACAAAACATCAATTCGGCATGAATGTTCTTTACCCTCGAGAAGCTGTAAGCAACGCAGAATAGCGGCAACGCCGGCCCTATCGTCAACAGACGGTGAGCTGATTCTATTTCCGATAAGCTCAAGAAATTTTCCGTCAAATGTAATCCTGTCGCCGGGAGAAACGATTTTTTCCGCTTCCTCTTTGCTGAGTCCTATATCAACGGCGGTTTCTTCAAGGCTTCTTGCCTTTCCCTTATCGGATGCGGAGGAAAGATGAGGAGGCGTCGAAATAATTACGCCGTGAATATCCTTTTTTCCGTGAACCGTAACCTCAGCCGCCGCAAGCATTCTTATATCCGTTCCGCCGCATTTTGTAACCTTTAAAAAACCTTCATCGTCAATTGCCGTAACAATAAGTCCGATTTGGTCTATATGTGCATCAAGAAGTATGTGAGTTCCGTTTCCGTCAATACTTCCGCAAACACTGCCGAGAGTGTTTCTCCTTACGGGCATATACTTTTCAAGCAACTTTGCCGCCGCATCGGCCGCATCCTTTTCGTTGCCGGAAGTACCTTTTGCCATGCAAAGAGTCTTAAGAAGCGTTCTTACTTCGCTGTAGCTTTCCATAAATAAATACCTTCTTTATTAAACGAGCTTCACTCCGCCCTCGGGACGGATATTGAGAACATAACAAGATTTACCGCCGAAAACAGCGCATATTTTCGCCTTGAATTCGTCGAGGCAATCTTCGGGAACAAATGCCTGTATCGTGCCGGCAAAACCGCCTCCGTGAACGCGGAAAGCACCCTTTCCCGAAAGTATTTCACTGCAAAGCGCAAGCGCAAGACTGACCGGCTGTGATAACGGCTTACTGCACGTGAAAACATTTTGATTATACATATATGACGAATAGCCGCTTTCGATTACCAAAGCCTTGAATGCTTCAAAATCACCCTTTGAAAGGGCCTGAGCTTGCTTCTCAACACGGTCGTTCTCATTATAGAAATGTATTGCCCTGAGAACGGCTCTGTCGCCTGCTTCTGCACGAACGGCGGCAATGTTTCTTTCAAACTCATATCTGTCAACATCACGCAGAACCTTTTTGCCGAAATGTGCGGCAACCTTTTCCATTTCACTGCGTACCGCGGCATATTCGCTTGTGAGTCCGGCATGGTCTCCGCCGGTATCTACAATACAAAGCGCGTGACCGCATGCGGCAAAATCAAAATCGGTCTTGCGAATTATCGGAGAAGCGGGGTCGTTAAAATCTATCTCGACAAATCCGCCGACGGAACAAGCCATTTGATCCATGAGTCCGCAGGGCTTGCCGAAATATTCGTTTTCCGCATATTGTGCTATCTGTGCTATTTCGACGGCATCAACCTTACCGTCATTGTAAAGATGGTTGAGCATCGTGCCGAGCAAAACCTCAAATGCCGCGGAGGAAGAAAGTCCCGAACCCGAAAGGACGTCGGAGGCGGTCGTTGCATCGAATCCACCGACATTATAACCTCTCTGTTTAAAAGCGGCGCACACACCTCTAACAAGAGCGGACGATCTGCCCTTTTCCTTAGACACAACACCGAGATTTGAAAGATCGACTACATCCATATCGTAGCCCTCGGATTTAACTCTGACAATGTTATCACTGTTCTTTGAAGCAATTGCGACGGCATCAAGATTAACACCTGCCGCAAGAACCTTTCCGTGGTTATGGTCGGTATGATTTCCGCAGACCTCCGTTCTTCCGGGTGCGCTGAATGCGGAAATTTCCCTGTCTGTTCCGAAGAGCTTTTCAAATGCCTCGGCAACGCGCAGATATCTTTTTTTCTGTGCCGCAATATCCTGTTCAATATATATTCTTGCAAAAGCTCCGTCGTATTCGGCGGTATCAAGCTTTTTCTTAAATTCCGTCAAATCCGTCATAATTACGCTTCCTTTCCTTTTTCCGTTGCTTTGTTTTTAACCTTATTTTGCTTTTTATTCTCCCGTTCACGGGCGTACTCAACAATTTTTTCTACGCCTATCCAAACGCCGTTCACCGAAAAACAAGATACTCCCGAAAGGAAGCAAATTATTATCAGCGGAACAAGGAAGCCCGGAGAAAGCGGGTCGAAAACGTTGCGACCGACAAAAGTGAACGACAGCAGCTTCGGCATAAAGCCGATTATTGAAAGAAGTAAAAACTTCCAATATCCGAAATCAAACGAACCGTATATATTCGAGAATGTGTTTATAGGCATTCCCGGAACAAGACGAAGCATTATCAGCAATGCCGGATTCCCCGTTCCGTCCTGCTGAATCATCTTTTTGACAGCATCCCATTTGCTGAGCATTTTCCAAGCGTTACCCGCTCCGAAACGCTTGCCCCAAAAATACCGCACGGTCAGAAGCAGCGAAAATCCCAGAACATTCACCGGAATGGCAAGGTACATAGGCAAAACTACGCCTGTAAGGAAACAAACCGTAGAGGTGGCATAAATCGGAAAAAACGATTTAACGACAAACAAAACCAAAATCGCTCCGATAAACTGCCAAACCTTATCGAGAGACATAATATAGTTTTCCGCTTCGAGAAGCCCCTCACGGACTATAACATACCAACGCCACAATTCCTCATAGCGAAGAGACGCCAGCAACATTGATGCCGCAAGCGAAAGGGCTATGAGTATAAGTCCGGCAAAAAGCAGTATCTTTTTTTGCTTTTTTCTTTTTTTCAACTGAATATTCACCGCAATTCAAAATTCATATACACTGTACCGACAAAGGGTATAACAAGGCATTATATATATTTTATAATATAATCAACGGCGGGTCAATATGAATTTCAAAAAATTTTAAAAACTATTTTAAATGGCTATCTATTTTCATCATTTTGTGCTATAATATCGGCATATTTGGAGGTGTCGCAATGAAAATAGCCGTACTTGACGGATACACCGAAAATCCGGGCGATCTCTCTTGGGAATGGCTCGAAGCTCTCGGTGAAACAAACATATACGACCGCACGCCCGTTGAACTGATACCCGAAAGAACAGCAGAATGCGAAATACTCATTACCAACAAAACGCCGCTTCGCAGAAACATCCTTGAAAAACTGCCGAAGCTCAAATATATAGGTTTACTGAGCACGGGATATAATGTTGTCGATTGGGAGTATTGCCAAAGCCGAAATATTCCCGTTTGCAATAGCCCGCCATACAGCACTGCCGCCGTCGCACAGCTCACCTTTGCGTTGATTCTCGAACACACAAATCAAGTTGCGTTGCACAGCGAATCCGTAAAAAACGGCGAATGGAGCGCCTGCAAACATTTTTGTTACCGGAAATCCCCACTGTTTGAACTGAACGGAAAAACTCTCGGCATTATCGGCTTCGGAAAAATCGGAAAAGCCGTTGCGGAAATTGCCCTTGCGTTCGGAATGCGTGTGCTGGCAAACACCGGTCATCCCGTACCGTTTTCGGGTGTTGAATTTGTTGAACGCAACGAGCTTCTTCGTGAAAGCGATTATGTCTCTCTTCACTGTCCGTTAACTCCGGCGACGGAAAGAATGGTGAATGCCGATTTCATTTCTCAAATGAAAAACACCGCAGTTTTTATAAATACGTCGAGAGGGCAGGCAGTGGACGAAAACGCACTTGCCGATGCCTTAAATTCAGGCAGAATCGCCGGTGCCGGACTTGATGTTCTTTCAAACGAACCGCCCGAAAAAGATAACCCCTTGCTTAAAGCGCGTAACTGCTTCATCACCCCACATATTGCCTGGGCCGGCTTTGAAACAAGAGCACGCCTTATGGAAATTTGTAGGAGCAACCTCGAAGCGTTCCTGTCGGGCGAAGTGCAAAACTGCGTATATAAGCCGTAAATTGAAATCCGGACTCCGTGTAAATCGGAATCCGGATTTTTATAGTTTTTCTGTTTGCAACACCCGCAACACACCGCCGTCAACGGTAAATCGGATATCAAAGCCGGCAAATTCAAGCCCGTAGAGACGTTGCGGATCATCCTGATATGCAGGCCTCGGGTCTTGCGCAAGCACGGCAACTACCGCCTCACGCTTATTCGACGGCAATTTTCCGAGAAGCTCTGCGGGATATTCAACAGCAAGACTCCCCCTTTTTTCTTTCAAAGCAAAGCCGTTGCTTGCATCGGGATGCGAGTCCACATACGGCAAATACGGTTTAATGTCGTAAATCGGCGTTCCGTCAAGCAAATCCGCTCCGGAAACGCGAAGCACCGTGCCGTATTTTTCCGTTTTTTCAGTCCCGATAAGTCTTACACTCGAAAGCCCCACAGGATTCGGTCTGAACGGTGAACGTGTTGCAAAAACGCCCATTCGTTTATTTCCCCCGAGTCTCGGAGGACGGACCGTCGGCGACCACTCTCTGTCGGCACATTCGGAAAACTTCCAAAGAAGCCAAATATGAGAATATTCTTCAATTCCGCGAAGTGCCTCGGGGTTACGGTATTCGGGTTCAAAGATGACGGTTGCTTCAAGCTCATCAATCAAACCGCTCTGACGCGGTATACCGAATTTTGCCGTAAAGTCACTGTGTATTCGTGCAATTATCTTAAATTCGTTTTCCATCTTCCCACCCCAAAGCATAAAATCGTCATCAATCAACCGATTAAAAACATTTCATGTTTTCTTTTGCGGTTTAACCTTTCACTCTTACCTGTTAACTAAAAAAATCCGCCCACTTTCGTGAACGGATTATTTTGGAGCTGCTAGGCAGACTCGAACTGCCGACCTCATCCTTACCAAGGATGCGCTCTACCACCTGAGCCATAGCAGCAAATGGCGACCCGGAACGGGCTCGAACCGTCGACCTCTAGCGTGACAGGCTAGCGTTCTAACCAGCTGAACTACCGGGCCTCGGTGTTCACACGGAACGCTAATTATATTAACATAATGTTTTACATTTTGCAAGCCCTTTTTTAAATTTTTTTATTTTTTCGGATTTTTTATTTTATCTGTGCACGTCAAAGCCACAAAATTCCTTTTATATCAAGGATTTTAGAGATTCGGTTATTCGTTCACGATATTGATTTGACACGCCTTCATGCTTTCAAGCGCTCTCAAATGGCTTTCGGGAGTTACACCGGCACAACAAGAAGCGTCAACCGTTATATCCGTTTCGGGCATAAAGGCCTTTATCAGCATTGCATTTGAAATAACGCAGATATCCGTGCAAAGCCCTACAAGAGTAATCCCGCTTATTCTCTCGGTATTTTCGTCATAATCCTTTAATCTTAGCGCAAGCTCAACGGATCCGAACGTAGGCTTATCGACGGGAGGTGCGGTTCTCAACTCGTCAAGCTCCGCTCTTATCTGCCAACCGTAGGTGCCCTTTATACAATGCTCTACGGGCAGATTTTTCCCCTCGTAGGTAGAAAGATAATTTACCGAATGAGTATCACGGGTAAAAACAATCTCTCCGCTGAAATTTTTAACTTTTTCAAGCACAGACGGAACAACGGCAACAGCCTCGGGCGTACCGAGAGAGCCGTCGATGAAATCGTTTTGCATATCAACAACTATTAAAAACTCCATATTTCCTCCAAAATATTATTATTCGGTGTTTTCACGATTGAAAATTCGCAAAGGATGTGATATCATCTATGCGGAGGTTATATTTATGAACAACGGTTTTTTCGCAATGATATCAAGAATGAAATATATTGACCGCTGGGCGTTAATGCGTAATGAACAGCGTGAAAATCTCACCGAACACTCCTTTGAGGTTGCTGTTATCGCGCACGCTCTCGCCGTAATTGCAAACAAGCGTTTCGAAAAACGTGTCAGCGGTGAACGGGCGGCCCTGCTCGGATTATTTCACGATGCTCCCGAAACCCTAACGGGAGATATGCCGACGCCTGTTAAATACTACAATGACGAGGTTCGCAATGCATATAAAACAGTGGAAACGGAGGCGGCGCAAAGCCTTGTAAATATGCTTCCGGAGGATTTTCGCAGCACCTACGCTCCCCTGCTCATTCCGAACGAATCGGATGCGGAGCTTCACAAAATCGTCAAGGCGGCAGACAAAATCAGTGCATTAATTAAATGCCTTGAAGAAAAGAAAGCCGGTAACAGCGAATTCAACAGCGCATACGGCAGCACTCTTGAAAGCATCAAGGAACTCGGGGTCCCCGAAGCTCAGGTATTCATTGACGAATTCTTACCGACATATTCAATGACTCTCGATGAGCTGAGAAACTGAATCATAAGCCGAGCAGTTTTTGTGCGTTACCGCCGAAGACTGCTTCTTTTTCTCTCTCGGAAAGCTCGAAAAGACCGATAAGCTCGGCTATTGCTTTAGGGTCATTCCAAGGAGAATCGCTACCGAAAAGGATTTTGTCGGCTCCATGCTCCGCTATCAGCCTTTTCCCGACACTCGGAGGCATAACGCCGTAGCTGTAAGCGGTATCAAGATACAGATTTTTCCCGATAAGATATTTTTCCGTTTCTCTCCATGAACATATACCGCCGAAATGAGCCGCGACGACAGGCGAATCCCCGAAAACGTCAAGCACTCTTGCAAGTCTTTCCGCAGTACAATGGGTGGGTTCGGGCATGCCTATATCAAGTCCGCAATGGAAAAGGGTTATCATTCCAAGTGAAGAAATTTTCTCGTATATAGGTAAAAGTCTTTCCTCGTCAACATAAAAGCTCTGATTATCGGGATGGAATTTTACGCCCTTTATTCCGCTTTCCGCAAGACGTTCAAGCTCGTCGAGCGCATCGGGAGATTCCGGATGAACGCTTCCGAACGGCACTATTCCCTTAACATTGAGCAAGGAAATCGCAAAATCGTTAACATTCTTCTGCTGTCTCGGATTTGTTGCTATATTGAGCACAACGGAAACATCAACGCCCGAAGCGTTTGCACAGCGGTAGAGACCCGCCGCTGTTCCGTCATGCGCAGGACGAACCATGCCTGAGTTTTTAATTAACATTCGGCAAGCTCTTTCGGCAAGCCAATCTGGAAAACAATGTGTGTGAAAATCAATTACCATTTTGTTCGCTTCCATAAAATTATTGTATTTATTTTACACCCGAAGCACGAACGCGGTCAACAGTATTTTAACCAATTTTACATTCTGATTTTAACACTTTAATTGGTGAAAGCGTACTATTTTTAAATTTAACACATTTTCCGAAAATTTTTTCATTAAAAACTATTGACTTTTCCGTTAAACAGTGTATAATAGTAGAGCACTCAAAAATTGCAGATATCGCGGAGTAGAGCAGTTGGTAGCTCGTCGGGCTCATAACCCGGAGGTCGCAGGTTCAAGTCCTGCCTCCGCAACCAGAGCAAAAAGCCTTGAAATCGTTGGGATATAACGGTTTCGGGGCTTTTTCTTGTTAAGGGCTTTAGCTTAAAAATTCCGTAAAATCAAGCTAAAATGATTAAAAAACATCAAGAATGCAAGTCAAATAAAGTCCGCTTCGGGCGAAGATCTATTCTTACATCTGAAGACACCGAAAGTGCGAAAGTAAGCCCAAACGGTCCTATCCTCCTTCAACAATTTTTTGATCTCAAGTCCTCTGACAAGCAAGAGTTATTATAAACAATTGCAATGCAAAGAGTCAGACTTATTAAATATTCATGAAAAAGCCTCCGACATCACTCTAATGGGCATTGCCGAAGGCTTTACTATATTTAGTTGTTACTTTTGCTCATCTACCGGCGGAACCCACCGGGCATAGCCTTTCAGCATTTCGGGGGTGCCGGTATAGTAGCGAACATTCTTGTTCATAGCGGCGATGGCAGACATTTCATCTGTTGTCAGTTCAAAGTCAAACAGGTCAAAGTTCACCTTAATATGGTCGGCGTTCTTTGAGCCGGGGATGACGATATTGCCGGCTTGAATATGCCAACGGAGAATGATCTGAGCGGTAGATTTGCCGTATTTCTTGCCAAGCTCCGCAAAAAGAGGCTCTTCTAACAGCACCTTGTCCCCGTGTCCCAACGGATACCATGCCTGTGCCACCATGCCGTTTTCTTTCAAAAACGCTTTCATTTCGCTTTCCTGATGATAGGGGTGCAATTCTGTCTGCAAAATGGTGGGCTTGACTTCGCAAATGCTCAGGATTTCCTTGATCTGCTCCACATTGAAATTGGAAAGACCGATTGCCTTGACTTTGC
>CAYNUD010000004.1:0-28635 GCA_964400315.1 uncultured Clostridium sp.
ATCACGGCGCATTCTCGGTGTAGCTTGAGATCGGTACCGATAAGAATGTTAAGTACAGCCCCGACACATGGCTCTTTGAATTCAATCTCAAGGTTGCAGAAGACGCAACAGGCGAAGGCGATCTTTTCGTTGTTGAAAAAACCGTAAAATCGACTGAACGCCAAACGGCAAAGATTGATGTTCCCCGCGGTGGATCGGACGGTTCCTCAATGGATATCGACTCTATGGCTGTTTGGAATCCCACCGTTTCGGTAAGCAGTCAGCCCGTATCGGTTGAGAGTACCCTCACCTTTGTTGCAACGGATGCTACCGAGGTTATCGGTGATACCGTTTTCGACGGAACAATCGGTACTGCAATTACCGCTCCTACCGTAAAGAGGGACGGATACACATTTGCAGGCTGGCTCGATTCAGACGGCAATGTAACGCAAGCACCTACGGAAATTCCCGCAGATGATGTTACGCTTACCGCTTCGTGGGTTAAGAATGTAACCGTTACATTTGATACCGACGGTGGCAACACAATTGATCCCGCACCTTACACTAATCAAACTCCGGGAACAGCGCTTACCGCTCCCGCAGAACCCACCAGAGAAGGTTATACCTTCCTCGGCTGGATGGATGTAAGCGGTGCGGCGGCAACAATTCCCGAAGTGTTCCCGACCGCGGACGTAACCTATAAAGCAAAGTGGGCTCTCAATGTTACGATGAATTTCATTGTTGACGGCGAAGCGAAGCAGAGCTTTAACGGCTATGCGGGTCAGGAGTTCGACCCCTCACAGGTTAATGAACCCTCCAAGGAAGGCTATTACTTCATCGGTTGGAGTAATGCTGTTCCCACGGTTTATCCCGAAGCGAGCACCGATTATGTTGCTCAGTGGGATACCAAGACCTATGTAGTAAAGTATTATATTGACGGTGCATATATTGCATCGGCACGTGTCCCCTACGGCTCCGTTATATCGACCGTAGCTCCCGGCGCAAGCGCTCCCGAGGGTTACAAGCTGACAGTATGGTATACCGATCCCGAATGTACTCAAGAGTTTGATACCGGCACTGTTATGGGCACACAATCCGTTACGCTTTATTCAAAGACCGTTAAGCAGGTTTACACCTCAACCTTCAATGCCGCAGGCGGCAAGTTCGCAAATGACGAAACCGAAGTTACGGTTGATACCGCTTACGGAGATAAGGTAATCGCACCCGATGCCCCCACACTCAGCGGCTACACCTTCGCAGGATGGTCGCCCGATGTCGGCATTATGGATGCAAACGGCGGAAAGACATACTACGCAACATGGACTGCGAATGACGGCAACGTTGTTTATTATGTCAACGGCGAGCCTTACGATACCCTTAATATTGCGTACGGCGAAAATCTTGAAATCCCCGGCGATCCTATACGTGAGGGCCGTACCTTTGTAGGTTGGGCAGCATCGGCGGATTCCACTGAAACGGTTGACCCCACAACATATGTGATGAACGAAACCGGCTACAGCTTTTATGCTGTTTTCAGTGACAACTCCTATAACGCGATATTCTATCTGACCGAACAAGACAAGACGAACGGCGTTGTATACAAAACCGTTCCCACCGTCTATGACACACAGATTGTCGCTCCCGAGGCATCGGCAAGAGAGGGCTACACCTTTATTGAGTGGTCACCTGTTCCCGAAAAAATGCCCGCAAACGACCTTGAATTTGTCGGTCAGTGGGATATCAACGAATACACCATCAGCTTTGATTCCAACGGCGGTGACAAGGTTGAACCCATAACTCAGGATTACAACACCGAAGTTACCGAGCCGAAGCCCACTAAGGAAGGCCATATGTTTGCAGGCTGGTTTGAAGAGAATTCCGATACGGCGTTCATATTCACCACCATGCCCGCAAGAGACGTTGAACTTACCGCACATTGGACTCCTAACGAGTATTCAATCGAATTCGAGTCCGACGGCGGCACACCGGTTGATCCGATAGTTGCTAATTTCGGAAGTAAAGTCAGCAAGCCCGATGATCCTACCAAGACGGGTTACGACTTCGTCGGTTGGTTTGAGAAGGATGCGGAAAATGCTTTCGTATTCGACACCATGCCCGCAAAGGATGTTAAGCTTACCGCTCACTGGAATGCAAAGACCTTTACCCCCGGCGTTTGCTTTAATGCCAACGGCGGTTCATGGGATGACGTAACGGATAAGTACGTAGCCGCAACATTCAATGCGGAAATTGTCGCTCCCGAAACGGCTCCCGCAAGAAGCGGATACGAGTTCCTCGGTTGGTCGAAGAATCCTGTTGCAACAGCGGCAGAGAGTCTCGGCATCCTTAATCAGGAGTTAACCGAAGAAAACGGCATAGTATTCTATGCTGTTTGGAAAGCGGAAACCTATGTTGACGGCATTATCTTCGATGCCGACGGCGGTATTTTCGCAAACGGAGAGGGAACCGCCAAGGTTACGGCAACCTACGGTGAGGCAATAAGCGTTCCCGAAAATCCGACTAGAACCGGTTATACTTTCGAGGGCTGGGCAAATGAAAGCGGTGCTCAGACAGGCTCCGTTACTCTCGGAACTCTCGGAACTGACCTTTCCGATACGTCGCTCAAGTATTACGCGGCATGGAAAGCGATAAGTCTTACCGTGAAATTCGATGCCAACACCGGTGCATATGCAAACGGTATGGAGACGGTTGAAGTTCCCGCAACATACGATCAACCCATTGAAGCTCCTGCGACCGAGCCTGTTAAGGAGGGTCACACTTTCAAGGGCTGGGCTGACAATGCGGCGGCTACGGAGGCTCTCGAAGGACTCGGAAATCTCACGCAGGTTACCGCTCCTACCTTCTATGCGGTTTGGGAGAAAGAAACCTACATCGGAAAGATAATCTTTGATGCAAACAGCGGTAAATTTACCGACGGCGAACAAACAAAGGCTATCGACATCACTTTCGGTGATCCCATTAACGCACCGGCAGTACCCGAAAGAGAAGGCTACAACTTCAAGGGTTGGGCAACATCTTCAACTGCTCTTGCGGGAACCGAAGATCTCGGAACACTCAATAGTGACCTTTCCGATACAAGCATTACATATTATGCTGTATGGGAAGTTAAGGACGGCATTAAATATACCGTTAATGTTTACATTATGAACACCGAGGGTGTTTACGGTGATCCCGAAACACACAACAGCTCCGGCGTTACCGGTTCAAGCGTGTCCTCGACTGATTTCTATACGCTTACAGCCGGCCTTGAGCTCGATGATGCATATGCGGCAACGGATATGCGTGAAGGAACGATAGCTGCCGACGGTTCAACGGTTCTCACGGTTCACATTAAGAGAAACAGCTATAAATTCACCGTTGTTATTGACGGCACGGCTACGGTTACCGATTATTTATTCGGTGCAATAGTTACCGCACCTACAGCTCCCGATAAGATCGGTTACACCTTCAACGGTTGGACAATTAAGGTCGGTGACGAACCCGTTAATTCTATTCCCGGCACCATGCCCGCAAATGAAGTCAGAGTTACTGCCAACTACAATATTAACCAGCATACAATAACCTATAGAGTTGACGGTACACAGTACGGCGGCGTTGAAACATATGCATACGGCGAAAATATTACTATTCGTGATATACCCGTTAAGACGGGTTACACCTTCTCGGGTTGGGACAGAACACTTCCCTCGACAATGCCCGACGAGGATATCGTTGTAAGCGGTTCGTTCACAGTCGATAAGCACACGGCAAGCTTCTACGTTGACGGAACTCTTTATGAGGCGGTCGAAACGGAATACGGCAAAAAGCCCGTGCTTACCAAGGATAATCCCGTTAAGACAGGATACATCTTCAAGGGTTGGAATCCCGAGCTTACCGAAATGGGAACGGCGGATGTTACCTATAATGCGATATTTGATGCGGATACGGTAGCATATAAAGTTGAAGTTTACACTATGGATCTTGACGGTAAATACGGCGAGGCTGAGGTTCAAAACCTCTACAACACCGCCGATACCACCGCAACCTATACTCCGAGTGCAAAGGTCGGCTTCACGGTATCAAAAGACAGCGTTCTTTCGGGCAACACTGAGCCGGACGGTTCACTTGTTCTTAAAGTTTATTATGAAAGAAACAAGTATGACTTTACGACCGTGGTTGATGCTAAAGAGACCGTAACATCCTATTATTTCGGCGCTGATGTCATAAAGCCCGCAAATCCCTCAAAGGAAGGCCACGAATTCATTGATTGGTATGACGAAAGCAATACACCTTACGTTTTCGGCAAAATGCCCGCAAAGAATGTTAAGGTTACGGCTGACTTCAGAATCAAGTCATATACCATTAGCTTTGATTCGGACGGAGGCACCTACGTTAAACCGATAACTCAGGAATATAACACCGCAGTTAATAAACCCGATGACCCCACTCGAACCGGTTACACGTTCAATGGTTGGTCTCTCAATGATGAAGAGTATACTTTCAACACAATGCCCGCAAATGATATTGAGCTTAAGGCAAAGTGGAGCGTAAATGAGTATACTATCACATTCGTAACGGACGGCGGTACTGTTATAGAACCGATAAAGCAGGATTACAATACTGCTGTTGAAAAACCCGCAAATCCCACCAAAACAGGTTATAACTTTAAGGGTTGGGACCGAGAAGTTCCGTCGCTCATGCCTGCGGAGCACATCACAATTACCGCAAAGTGGGAGGCTAAAACCTACACACCCGGCGTTAAGTTCGATGCAAACGGCGGCTCATTTGCAAATAATGAAACGGCAGTATACACTACCACAACATTTGATGCACCCATAACAGAGCCTGCTGAGCCCACAAGAACGGGCTACAACTTCGTCGGTTGGGCAAAGACCGCAAATTCTACGGTTGCGATTGACGATCTCGGCAATCTTGAAGTCGATCTTGACGTTGAGACCCTTACCTACTATGCGGTTTGGGCGGCATCAGACAATGTTAAGTATACCGTTGAGGTTTACACTCAGAACACTGACGGTAAATATGCTCTCACAAAGTCTGTTGCTCAGTACGGTAAGACAGGTTCTTCCGTAAGCGTTGAAGGCTTCTACACCGTAGAAGACGGCTTTGAGCACAACGCAGACCATACCGATGCAGTGGAAAGCGGCACTATTGCGGCAAACGGAAGCACCGTATTGAAGGTCTATATCGCAAGAAAGACCTACACGGCAACCTTTGACGTTGCACAGTCCGTTCAGGCTCTCTACGGCGCAAAGATTGAAGCTCCCGAAGCTCCCGCGGTTTCCGGCAGCAAGTTCATTAAGTGGGTGGACGAAAACGGCAATGATCTTGACACCATGCCTCTCGGCGGTGCTTCATATACTGCTGTTTACGAATCCGTTACCTATATAATCAGCTACTATGTTGACGGAGCATTGAAAGGTAATTACCGCTTGAATTCAGGTGCTGAGATTCCGACCGCTTATATCGGATACACAGTTCCCGAAGGATACAATTTCTACGGTTGGTTTACCGACAGTGAAATGAATACCGCTCTTGAAGCGGGTGCAACCGTAAAAGCGGCCGACGTTTCACTTTACGGTTACACCGAGGCAAAGACGGTTGATGTAGTGTTTAAGTCCGGCGTAGGTAAATTCGCGGATGACACTACCGAAAAGACCGTTCCCACGGCATTCGATTCCGCTATCGTTGCTCCCGAAGCTCCTACTGCCGACGGCTATAAGTTCGTCGGTTGGAACAGAGATGTCGGCGTGCTCGATACCCTTACTCCCGCTCCCTTTGTTGCAACTTGGGAAGCTCTCGAGTTTAAGGCAACATTCGTAGCAGGTGACGACAGCGAAGAAATCCCCGTTAAGTACGGCGAAGAAATCGAGATGCCCGCAGATCCCGAGTCCGAGGGACAGATATTCGCAGGTTGGTACGATGCAGACGGCAAAAAGCTCGTTGAAGGCACCAAGATGCCCGCAAAGGACGTTGTCTACACGGCACGCTTTAATGATGAAGAGCCTACGGGTTATACCGTAACGTTCTATCAGTATGAAGAGTCCGAGCACGGTCCCGAAGGTATTGAGAAGCCCGGCTTCATTTTCCACAGCGAGCTTACGGAAGTTAAGGCAGGCGACGTGATAACTCTTCCCGATGCGCCCGCGAGCGTAAATTCCGCTCATTATAACTTCCTCGGCTGGTTTGATGCGGAAGACAACGAATATGCTGCCGGTGCAACGATGCCCGAGCTTGAAGCCGGAACGACCGAGTTGAAGCTTTATCCGCACTACAGCAGAATCACCGTTAAGCTTGTACCCGTAGCGGGAACCACCACCGTTATCGAAAGATACACGGAAGACAAGGGAGCCGTTAAGGAACAGCTTGCCGATAATACCGTTACTGCCGACCGCTATACTCCACCGAAAAAAACAAGCGGTGAGGATGATTACAGCAGATGGTTTATTTACGGATTTAATGTTACCAGATTAACCAAAAATAATGTTCAGTCCGGAAAATACTTTACTGTTGCAGGTGACGGTAAGTTCGTAGTGACTCCTACCGATAACGGCTACGGCACCGGCGCAGTTGTAAGCGTTTACGATTGCGTAACCGGTGTGGATAAGCTTGTTGAGGAGTTCTACATTGTTTACTTTGGTGATCTTGATGGAAGCGGTACTATTACCGGAAAAGACAGGACACTGTTGCAACGAGAATTAGCTGATAAGAGTTGGTCCCTTGCAGGATCTAAGATTGAATATTTGGTTAAAGCTGCGGATCTTGATGGCAATAGAAGAATAACTGCTCAAGATTTAACAAAGCTTGCTGATGTTATTGCAAAAACCAAAACAATAGATCAAGTAACAGGTAAAGCACAATAAATTAAATAAAAACTTTGCCCCGACGTGTTGATATCGGGGCAAAGTTAGATGCTTTTAATGTGTTTTATTACTTGAATTTCTATGAAATTAGGAGGAAAACTGCATGAAGTATTTGAAACGCACAGTTTCAGTTGCTTTGGCTTTCCTTATGTTGTTTAGTAGCATGTCGGTGTTGGCATCCGCTGTAATTGGTGATGGCAATCGCAATACAGTTGCGTTTGATACAAAATTCTACAGAAAAAGCGGAACCGAGTGGGTCGAAACCACTAAAGCGGCACGCGGTGAACAGCTTAAGGTACGCATTACGATGAATACGGATTTTGTGTGCGGTTCATCGACGATTTTTTGGCTTTTCAGCAAAAACAATTTGATTCTTGATACTTCCGGATATACTGTTGGTGGTGCTACAGGATCTTATAATGTGACATCAAATATATCTTGTAAAGGCGATTTCGTTACTTATACAGAGGCAACTAATTATGCCAAGGTTTTGATGGAAAAAGGTTTTTTGCCGGAAGATACATTTGAAAATTACGGATATATCTATTTGACACTTTTCACGGGCGAAGCTACAAAGATTTCGGCTGATGATTGGACTTTTGAATATGATTTCACAGTTGCTGATGATGCTTCCGGAATAGCACAGATGTTTTTCCCGGTTTCTTGTCTTGTAACACCTGAAGAGGACACATGGGATAACCCCAGTGTTTTTGCACTGTGTGACGATTCTAACGAAGGCGGCGCAATGGATAATTCTGTGTGCGAATGTTTCGATTGTGACATGGATATCGTAAATCTCGACCAGGACGAAGACAGCACGCTGACATTCACAAATGCTGTTAAGTTCGATGCAGGTAAAGGAACATTTGCTAACGGCACTTCAACTTACACCACAAGCGAGGGCTTTATAGGCGAGGCTCTTTCGGCTTCCGACAAGCCCGCCAATCCCACGCTCAGCGGTAGCAGCTTTGTCGGCTGGCTTCCCTCGAGTGTTGACGCGGCAACGGCTACTTCCGCCGACTGCGTATCTCTCGACAGCATTAAGTACAACTACACCGTTGATACTTATACCGCTCTTTACGAGACGTCGGCGACTCCCGATCCCGAAGTTTACACGTTCAGCTTCGATGCTAACGGCGGTACTTTCGCAGACAGCACCACAACCGCAACCGTAACGGTCAATGAGGGTGAGGCTGTCACCGTAACCGCTCCCACAAAGGTCGGTCATAACTTCAAGGGTTGGGCTCTCGCAACGGTTGAAAATCCCACGGCTGACGACGTAACGGCACTTCCCGCACAGGCGGCCGCAAGCGCTTCTTACAAGGCCGTTTGGGAAAAGGCAAGCTACACCGTATCTTGGGTAGTCGACGGTAATGTCGAAAAGACCGAACAGGTTGCTTACGGTGATGCAATTCCCGCGGCACCCGCGCTTACCAAAGAGGGTAATGACCTCTCATGGAGCATCGCTCCCGCAACCATGCCCGCAGAGGCCCTTACGATAGTCGGTACTTGGACCCCCAAGACCTACGAAGTAATATGGAAGGTTGACGGCGAAGAAGTCGGCAGAACGACCGAAACTTACGGTAAGCCGCTTACACCGCCCGAATTTACGGTACCTGGCGGCAAGACCTTTGCCGGCTGGACCGATAAGCCCGAAGTCATGCCCGCAAACGAAAATCTTATCGTTAACGGCACTTATTCAACCGATAAGGTAACGATCACCTATTATTTAGATGATGCTAAAACGAAAGTATATTTCACCGAGACAGTTGATTACGGTTCGCCGACCCCCAAGCCCGAAGAGAATCCCTCAATAAACGGTAAGACATTTATGGATTGGGCTGAAGTTATTCCCGCAAACCTCACAGAGAATCTTCAGATTTCCGCAATGTTCTCCCCTAAGGATTATGAGATTAGCTTTAAGAATATAGAGGGAACCGACATTAACGGCAAACCATATCCCGTTCACTATGAGGATCAAATAGTCGCTCCCGAAGATGAAGATTGCGAACTTGAGGGTTACACTTTCCTCGGCACGTGGAAATACAACGGTGAAACCATAACTTTCCCGACCACCGTTAAGGAAATCGTCAATGACGTCGATGAAACAACCGAATTCGAATTTATCGGCGATTATGAGAAAAACAAGTATACGCTTTCGTTCTATCTCGATGAAGATGCGAAAACGCCTTTCTTCGAGAATGAGTATGAATTTGATACTCTGCTTTCCGATATCGAAGATCTTCCGACAGACGAAGCAGTACAGGCGATGAAGCCCGGCTACACATTTGACGGTTGGGATGTTGACTTGACCGAACAGATGGATGATGATTATTCGTATACAGGACAGTGGTCGCCGAATTCTTACAGCGTTTCGTTCACGGGTCCCGATGGCGAAGTTATCCACACAGCCGACTTTGCGTATAATGCCGATATAGCTATTGATTTCAGTACAGATGTTACCGGCTATACGTTCAATGATAAGTGGACCTATAACGGCACCGAGGTAACATTCCCGATATCGCTCGAGACGCTTCTTGAAGGCGCAGAGCCCGGAGAAATCACCTTTGCCGGCGATTACACCATAGAGCAGTACACCGTAGCGTTCTATGCCGATGTTACGTCATATAACAACGGAACAGCAGTTTCGTCCATGAAGTACAATTACGGCACTTCGTATGCTGATGTTGAGGTTCCGACGGTTACAAAGCTCGGTCATACCTTTAAGGGTTGGGATACCGATCCCGCAACTCTTGACAAGGTTACCGGTGAAATGAGTTTTATCGCCGAGTGGAATGATAAGGAATATAATGTCACATTCACAACTCCGGTTGCTTCAGAAGGTTGGAGTCTTTACCAGTTGTGTTATGAATCGGAATTAGGAGCTTTCGATGCCAATATTGCCCACTACACATTCAACAAGTGGACATATAACGGAACCGAAATAACTCTTCCGACCACTGTTGCGGACATAATCGGTGAAAACGACGATGAGCTTAACATTGTTATTACCGGTGATTACACCCCGAACAAGTACACCGTAGCTTTCTATCTTGATGAGGAAAGCAAAGTTGCAGGAAATGCCATTTCGTCTACAGAGTATACTTACGGCACACCGTATACCGATGTTGTCGTTCCTGCTCCCACGAAGCTTGGCAGTACATTCGACGGCTGGAATCCCGACCTCGCCGATTTTGATACGGTTGACGAAAGCAGAGATTTTGTCGGCACATGGATACCCAAGACATACAACGTTACATTCAAGGGCCCCAACGGTGAAACCGTTACGACCGGTGCATATGGATATAACGATGTAATCGGCGACCTCGGCGATGAAATCAATGTTGAAGGCTTCTCATTTGACGGCAAGTGGACTTACAACGGTACCGAGATTACTTCCGCAAATACCATTGCAGATATTATCGGACAGAATGACGACACGTTGAACATTGAGCTTGTCGGTAGCTATACCGAAAATGCAAAGCCCACTTACACCGTTAAGTTCGTTGACGAAAACGGCGGCGAACTTTCGAGCGCATCATATCAGTATAATGATGATATCACCGCTCCCGCTTACACTGCTCCTACGGGTATGACATTTAACGGCTGGGTCAATGCGGCTGACAACACCGCTTACACCGGCAAGGCTCCCGCAAGCAGCGTAACTTACAAGCCCGACCTTGAATGGATTGATTACACAATCACATTCGTTGACGAGGACGGCGACGAACTTTCGAGCGCAACATATCATTACAATGATGATATCACCGCTCCCGATTCGAGTGCGGTAACCGCTCCCGAGGGAATGGTATTCACGGGCTGGGCTGACGCAGACGGCAATGCATTCACGGGCAAGGCTCCTGCGGCAAGCGCAACTTATCACCCTGTATTTGGGAACAGCAACAGCGTTGCTTACTCAATCGAGGTTTATCTCCAGAACACCGCCGGTAAATATGAGCTTTCGGCTTCAACGGCACTCACCGGCACTAACGGTCAGACAGTCACCGCACAGGCGGGTACGGTAACGGGCTTCACTCTCAATGAGAGCGACAGCGTTCTTTCCGCAACCGTTAAGGGCGACGGCTCAACGAAGCTGATTGTCAAGTATTCGAGAAATACCTATAAGGCAACCTTCGGCAGTGATGTACGCAACGTAATGTACGGTGCAGCGCTTCCCGAGGTTACTCCCGATGCTATAACCGGCAAGGAGTTCAAGGGCTGGGTTGATGCAGACGGCAATGCCGCTCCCGCAACAATGCCCGCAGAGAACCTTACTCTCACCGCAAAGTATGAGGATATCAATTATACGATAACCTACATCGTAAACGGCAAGGCTACTGTTCAGACTTATAAGTATAACGAGACTGTCGTTGCACTTGCAGATCCCGTTGTTGATGGCATGACCTTCATCAAGTGGATAGGCGAGGAGAGCATTCCCACAAAGATGCCCGCAAGAGATCTTATCTTTGAAGCAGAGTTTGAGGTAACCGGCGTAACAGACACCTATACCGTAAGATTCTGGGCAAATGACAGCGTATATGACAGCAGACTTGTAAAGGTCGGCGCTTCAATCGCTCTGCCCACCGGCACACCCACAAAGGAAAATTACGTATTCAAGGGTTGGAAGAATGTTCCTGTTGAAATGCCCGACAGAGACGTTGAGATTTACGCCGATTTCGAAAGAATACCTGTTGTTCTTGTTCCGAAAGACAGCACCGTTACCACTGTTATTGACAGAGATAACATGTTGATCTACGGTCTCAAAGAGCGTATAACCGAAGCTGAATATGCGGATTATCTTGCAGTTGAGGGCGATGGTCACTTTGAAGTTATTGCCAGCGCACACGGCTACGGTACGGGCACTGAAATCAAGCTCTATGATAATGTTACCAATGAATGCATTGAGACTTATCATGTTGTAATCTTCGGCGATATCAACGGTGACGCATTTGTTAACGCAATTGATGTTTCCATGGCAACGGACGAAACCGCTTCCGTAACAAAGTGGTCCGTGAAGCAGGAGTATTCTGCAGGCGCACTTGTAGATAATAGCGACTATGTTAACTACATGGCAATGGCTGCAGATCTCAACAAAGACGGAATGGTAGATTCCATAGATATTTATCTCATTAACAGCAGAGCGCTGTTAGCAACAACTATTGACCAAACAACGGGCACGGTTGTTGAATAACACTTTTATCCTTGATATGTTCTCTGCGGGGAGAAATCTCCGCAGAGAATGAGGTTGCTTTGGATAAGAGAAAGCGGACGGCACAACCGCTTTCTATCCCGACTCTTAAACTGGGTCGGCATATAACAAGGAGGAATTCTCTCATGACAAAAATCAAAAAGTTAGTAGCAGTAGCACTGGCGTTTTTGATGGTTTTCGGCACTGTTTCTGTTTCGGTATTCGCTGCAGAGTGGAGTGCTGATACAGATGACGGAAAAAATCTAGTCATTACCACAAAGATACTCAGAGATGTCAATGGAACATGGCAGGAAACCGAAAAGGTTAGGCGCGGCGAAGCCGTAAAGGTAAGAATCTATCTCAATACGAGTTATTTTGCTGGTCCTGGTGAATTGTTGTTCTTCTATGATAACAATTTCTTCAAGGATGAGTATGGTTCGACAGCTTCGGCATTAACAGTTAATACTGATGCATATAGCCGTGTATCGGGATGGGTTTACGGTTCAAAATCCGCTTCGCAGGCTGCACAGAAAATGGTAGATGCAGAAAAAATCTCTGCAGATTTTCTTGCAAATCACAATTTTGTCTTTGTGACATACACCTTTAATCCTGCAACTGACGGCAAAAATCTTGCTACAGTAGTATTCCAAAAGAAAAATTGGTTCTGTGAATTTGATCTTACTGTTAAAGAAGATGTTTCGACAGGTAGTATCGGAAATTTTTTAGCTGTTGAAGATACGGTGAAATCTCCGAGCTTTACTGCAGGTCAGATAAATGTTTCTAAGGTTCAATACAATAAGAGCATGGCTACGGCAGTCAATATGGCGAATTGGACGGCAAGTGTAACATTAAACAATGCGTCGGTTTCTCTTTATGAAAATTTTGTAAATGCTAAGTTTGATGCAAACGGCGGTAAATTTGACACTGAGACAACTGTAACCTATAGTGGTGAAGCAGGCGATGCATTTACGGCTCCTGTTCCCACAAAGTTTGCCGCGACCTTCCTCGGTTGGGCAGTAAAGGGCACATCTAAAGTTGTCAGCGTTACGGAGTTCCCCGCACAGGACACGGAATATGTTGCGGTTTGGGATGAAAAGTTCTCAGGTGAAGAAACCGTTTCGTTCAAGACCGAGATATTCAGATATGACGAGGAAACGGAAGAGTGGATTTATACCGAGAAGGTTAAACCCGGTGAAAATGTTAAAGCAAGACTTTATGTTGACACCAACTATTACACCAACGCAGGTGATATAATTCTCTTCTATGACAGTGATTTCTTTGAAGACAATTATATTTGCAATACTCAGTCTGTGGCTACAACAAACCCCGATCCAACGAGCTCAGCTGTAGTGAACGGAACAACCTCTTCTATGAATAAGCTTAAAAATCCGGTTACGGCTCTTTCGGATATGATTGAAGCCGGATATATAACAAAATCCTTTGTAGAAACCCATACGGCTTTTACTGTAACTTACAAATTCACACCCTCAAACAGTAAAAAGCTTAGTGGTGAAAAGTGGTTCCTTGAATTTGATTTGAAAGTTCGCGATGATGCTAGCGGTACCGGTAATTTCTTCATGGTTGAAGAGACTGTTCAAACCGAAGAACGAACAAAAGCGTTTGTTTCAATTCCGCTGAGTAGCGAAGACGGCACAAACGAGAATGCAACGTCGTTGTATTTGCACACTATTAACATCAATATTGATGATACACACAGTGTGTCTACCTACAGCACCGTCACATTCAATGCTAACGGCGGTATGTTTGAAAACAATGAAGTTGAGTTCGTTTATCCGACTGATGCTAACATAACGGCAAATATCGGCGACAAGATCAACACGACTCTTATCCCCACGGTTCAGAAGGCAGGATCAACATTTGTCGGCTGGGTACCCTCAAGTGTTGCAGAGCCTACCGAAGCCGATGTTGTTGAAATCCCCGAAACGCTTGGCTACGAGGAATTGAGCTTTAAGGCATATTGGAAAGGCAATGTTAAAATTACGTTTGTCGACCATAACAAGAACGAAAGTTATATAACCGTGCCCGGCGGCGTTGATTTTGAAGAAGTAGAAGTGCCCAAGGTTGAGGGTCACTATTTCGTGGGCTGGACGACCGATTCTACATTTGAGACAATAACCGGTCTTCCCGATGTTTATCCTACTGAGAATACCGTATACTATGCCGTATATGCAACACACACATATCAGACAAAGTATTATGTATCCGCGCAGGGTAATAACGGCTTTGAATCTGTCGGAAGCATCAGCTCCGAATACGGCAGCCCGATAGTTGCAGATCCTCCCGTATATACGGTACCCGAGGGATATACACTCTCTCACGCATATACAGATCCTACGCTCAAAACGCTTCTTGCGGCAAATGCAACTGTTCCGGAAGGCGGTATAGCTCTTTATTTCGCACTTATTCCGAACACTTACAATGTAACCTTTGATGCTGACGGCGGTAAATTTGCCGATGGTTCGTCAAGCAAGGTTATACCCACGAAGTTTGAGGAGCGTATAGTTCCTCCGACTGCTCCTACAAGGGATGGCTACAGCTTCAGCGGTTGGTCTCCCGATGTCGGTGCGTATCTTGATACTCCGAACGCTATTACCTATAAGGCAACATGGGAAGCAAACATCTATGATGTTCTCTTCTATTCGGAGGGTGACCTTTATGATTGCATCCCCACTGCTTTTGGCGAAGAAATTGAGCTTCCCGGAGAACCCGAGCGTACAGGTTACAGCTTTATAGAATGGTCTCCCTCACTTCCTGAGACAATGCCTGCAAAGACACTTGTTGTAAATGCAAAGTGGGAAAAGAACGAATACACCGTTAGCTTTAATGCCGGTGAAGGTTCATTTAAGGATGGCACAAACGAAAAGTCATCGAGCATCCCTTATCAAGATGCTATAACTCCTCCCGCAGAGGAGCCTACCAATAAGGGATTTGCTTTCCTCGGATGGGCTAAGTCAACAGACGAAAACAAAACCATTGTTACCGATTTCGGCAAAGTCGGAGCGGAAGATGTTGAGTATGTAGCAGTATGGGGCAATGTAAGCCATACCGTCAGATTCTACAGTTATATTGTCAGCGACCATGAAGATATCACCGAAGACACCCTAAAGTTTTTATACCATAGTGATTCTGTTTCCGCGGGCGAAACTGTTGAATTCCCCGGCAATCCCGATCCAATAGAGTATTTTGTGTTCAAGGGATGGGTAGATGAGGACGGTAACGAGGTTAAGGACGGCATGGAAATGCCTAATGAAGACCTTAATATCTATGCAAACTTTGAGAGAGTCACCGTTAAACTTATACCGAAGGAAGGTTCTACGACAGTCGTTGAGAGAGACGGTGCTATTGAAAAGAACGCTGACAACAGTGTTACTTACAATAGAGTTGATCCTGTAACCGCAGGCGATTACAACGAGTGGTTTATTTACGGCCTCAAAGAGGAAATAACCAAGGAAGAGCTTTTGAAGAATTACATTGATGTTTACGGCGACGGTAGAATTGTTGTTACTCCCATAAATGCCGGTACAAATAACCAGTCCGGTACCGGAACTTTAGTAGAGGTTTACGATAATGTTACCGGTCAAGTAGTGGAAACTTTCCATATTGTTGTTTTTGGCGATCTTGATGGTGATGCCAGAATTAACGCACTTGATGTCTCCATTGCATCGGATGAAGCCCTTAAAGCAACCTCGTGGTCATACGATGCAGCTATGGCTTACAGGTTTAAGGCTGCTAACCTCAAGCGTGACAGTAAAATCAATCAAGTTGATGTTAATATCATTGATTCACATGCCCTCAAAGCAGGTGTTATTAATCAAGTAAGCGGAACTATAGAGTACGATAACTGATCCCTTCGCCCCCTTGCTTCGGCAAGGGGGCTTTTCCTTTTTAAAAAACAGCCGCAGAAGACCTCATCGGTAAGAGCTTCTGCGGTTGTTTTGTGTAAAATTAAGAGATTTTTAGTGTTTCATCGGGTGAAATGCGGTAATCGGTATTATCGGCGCAAAACCAAATTGTGTATAGAGTCGGATTGTATACCACGGTTCTGTCAACGTTGAATTGCAAGGAGCGGTATGCCGAGACGTAATTAAAAATTTCAATGTTCGTCGCATACCAGATGTCTTTATTGGCAGAGAGCGCGGCGCATATTTTATCGAGTTTATCCCAATTATTGTTGTTTTCGTATTCATATGAATGTCCCCACAGGTAAAAAAGGCGGGGCCAGCGGTCTCCGGAATAAAGAGAATTTATATCAACGCCGATAAATTTTTCAATATAATTCATAATATTCGGGTTGTCATGGTGCGCCGTCGGCTTCCAATTGTACCAGTCATCCGGCAGATAAAATCCGTCATTATCTGCGCCGAGGGATCTTGCATATGCGATGCCGAGATTAGATAAATATCGTTTGACATCTTTGTACTCACAACCATTTTCAAAATGCAGAATGCCGGAATTCGGATATGCCATTCCTTTTATTATTCCGCCAAAAGCCCGTTCAAGGTCGCGGCGGCATTCTATAACATCCAATATCCCGTCTGTCGGGTCGGTCATGCCGGGGGCTTTGTGATAAGCACCGTGTATGGCTATTTCGTGACCGGTATCTACAAGTGCTTCTTTGATTTCTTCTTTCGTGAGGTAAAAGTCGCAACTGTCGGCGGCGATAAATTTGCTTGAAATGTTAAAGGTACATTTTATGCCGTATTCGTTGATAATCCGTGCAAGGTGTAAATCCGTGCGGCAACCGTCATCATAACTGAGGGTTACGGCTTTCGTTTTTCCTTGAGGGAAGCGCATAAAATAAATGTTCAAGATAATTCCTCCCGCTTATAATACCAATCGGTCAAGTCCGAAAATGTGCTCTTGAAATTATATCCGTTGCCGTTTTTGCTTATGCCGAGATTTTTTAGCCCCATATGCTCTAAAATCCCAATTGATTTAATGTTGTTTTTATTAGCATATGCCTTGACAAATTCAGCATTTCCGTCAATTTTCGGAATGAGAAACCCGTACAGCTCTCTGAAAGCGCCTTGCCCTTGATATTGAGGCTTAAGCTGGATTTCCTCCATGGAGAAAGTGCTAGAATCGATGCAATATTGAAAATAGCCGATTATGATATTCCCGTCTTTTATGAGAATTATTTTCCGTTCGGAATTTTTCAAAGCGTTCTTCATGCTTTCAAACCAATATCCGTAATCCTCATCTCTTGAATTGCCCGTATGTGAAATTGCACCCATATTATCGGCGAGAATTTCAAACAAGGTGTGGGAAACAGCGGAAAATTCTGTTTTATTTAAGAATTCAAAGCTTGTCATATTATTCCTTGGCTATGATTTTAGCATATTTTTCTATCAGTTCGGTTGCGAGCTTTACGGTATCACCGTCGCTCGGCGCTTCGGGATTTGCCGTTGACAGCCATTTCTTTTCAAAATCGGCATAATTTTTGTAGAATTGGTTTCCGCGATAAATATTTCTGCCGTCAATTTGCTTGCGCGTGGTGGTTGAAAAGCGGGAGCCTCTTCTCGGGAATTCATAAGCAAGGCGTTCAAAGAAGCTTTGCCAGCGCTTAACATAATATATTTCGATGAGTCCTCCCCATTCTTTCCAAGCGTAGTCGTAATTTACGGAGTTTGCAATCGGACCCCAAACGGTGATTTGAGTGAGCAAATTAAGTTCGAAATTTTGCTTGTCTTTGTCGTTTAAAGCTGTTGATGCCGCTTGCTTTAAGTGTTCATGCAGAGTAAGCTCCGGTACGGTTTGGAGAAGCTCGTCAAGCTCACAGCATATTTTCAAAAACGCATTTGACGAACGTTCGAACAGCCGGACATCCTTTTCGTTAAAGCCCTTCATAGCTTTTCGGTAAAGAACGGCAGCTTGATTGCTTAAAAGTTGTCTTGTTATATCGCAGATGTCAAAAACATATCCGTCTTTTTTTGCGTTGTGTGAGGAAAGAAGCAGACGGACTGCATCCAAAAGTGATTTGTCGGAATAATAAGGTTGCAACTCATCCCCCGGAGCGGTATGCGTAAGCTCGGTAGCGGGACGGGCACATATAATCGAACCGGGTTCACGCTCGGGAGAATTATTGCCGTAACAACTTTCCGAGAGCAACACAACGGCATCGGCAAGGCAGGTTTCGCTGCTTCCGTATCGGCGGTAAGCGTAATTTCGGAGCCATTCTGTCATGTTTATGTTTGTGCTTTCGGTGAGCATTTCAAAAGCAAGATCGTAGTAAAGGGGGTTTTGATTTAAGCCTTCGGTGAATATTCCCGTGCCGAGACAATTTTCAATGCCTAAAGCAGTTTCGGCAGATTTTCCGAGCGCATGAATGTTTCCGTGGAGCGAGTTTCTGTCACCGTGACTGTGAACGGAGCCGAGAATGAAATCATGTCCCCAAAACTCATCGGTTTCGGTGTGCTTAGAAGAGTCGGTATCCAAAATCAAAAGTCTGCCTTTAGGAACGGCTTTTACGACCTGTTCACGCACGGAGCTGCTTTGCATTACCCAAACGGAATCGGGGTCAAAATCCTTGAGAATCATGTCAACGGCTCTGCCTGTTTTCCACAGCCTGTCTCCCTGTACTTTTTTCGGGAGCGGCTCATTTTCGTGGAATAGGTCGCAGGCGTAATAATGGTGTATTCCGAAAAGCTGACGCTGTTTTTCGAGGAAAGCAAGGAAAAGCTTTTTAAATACGGGATCGGTAGGCTCAATTCTGAAAGCAATAGGGAAATTACGCCACGAAGAGACCATTTTCAGTTTTGCACTCGGGAACAGCTTTGTTATCGACTGCGGAACAATTCCCGAAAATGCTTGCTGTACGGGCGTCATGCCGAGCTCAAGCTCTCTTTCGATAATCTTTTTGCCGAGTTCAAGACGGCTTTCGATATATTTTTCATCCGTCAGGCTGAAATATCCGGCAAGACATCCGCTAATCTGCCAAGGCCAAAACGCGGGACCGGAAAGATATTCAAGCGCGCCGACTTCGCTGTAACGCAGGCTTCTGAGAGTGTAATACCAAACGGCTTCGCTTCCGACAAAACTCAGCGGCAGGTTGATGCCGTTCATTGCCATAAAATCAATTTCTCTTTCCCAATCCTCCCAGCTCCAAAATGCGCAGGAGTAACCCAAAGCCGAGTAGCTCAGATATGCTCTTTTTTGCTGCTTTACCGTTTTTTCAAGCTTGCCATCAAAGAGAGGAGCGTTGCTTATGTCGAGCTTTTTGTTTCCGCAGTGAGACAGATTTGCACCGCAGTATTTTTTAAGGTAAGCATAATAGCCGAGAGCCTGACTGATTTTGCAATCTCCGCAGATTATTATTTTTTCATTTTCGCAAAACACTTCATAGTGATTTAATCCGTTTACGCTTTCGCAATTACGAAGTTCAAAAATATCAGCGATATTCGGGGTGTTTCTGAGAATAAGATTCTTCATTTTTCTTCTCCGTTCATGGAAATATACAGTATACAGTATATATTAAAAAACGTTTTTTGGCAAGTTTTTTCGGAATTTTAGCTTATCAACGCCTATAAAAATAAAAATAAAAGTAAAAAAATCGTTAATTTGCAAAATAACGCTTTACACGTGAACCAAAATAAAGTAAAATATAGAGTGAAATTTTATAAATTTTTAAAGGCGGTGTTATTATGCAACCGATTTATAAAAGAATACTGTTAAAGCTCAGCGGTGAAGTGCTTGCCGGTGAGAAAGGCCACGGCTTTGATTTCGATACGATCAATGCGGTATGTTCTTCGGTTAAAAAGTTGACGGATCTCGGCGTTGAAGTGGGTCTTGTTGTCGGCGGCGGTAATTTTTGGAGAGGTCGTTCCGGCGGAAGTATGGACAGAACTCGTGCGGACCATATCGGTATGCTTGCGACTGTGATGAATTCTCTCGCACTTGCGGATTCTCTCGAACAGCTCGGCGTTACCGTTAGGGTGCAGAGTGCCATTGAAATGAGACAGATAGCCGAAACGTATATCCGAAACAGAGCGGTTCGCCACCTTGAAAAGGGCAGAGTGGTAATTTTTGCAAGCGGAACCGGTAATCCGTTCTTTTCAACGGATACCTGTGCGGCACTCAGGGCGGCTGAAATCAAAGCGAACGTAATACTTAAGGCCACGAATGTTGACGGAGTATTTGACAAAGACCCCAACAAGTACCCCGATGCGGTCAAATATGATGTGATTACACACAGCGAAGTGCTTGAAAAAGATCTCAAGGTTATGGATTCTACGGCAGCTTCCCTTTGCCGTGACAATAATATTCCCATCCTTGTTTTCAATCTGAGTGATCCCGAAAACATAATCAAAGCGGTGATCGGTGAAAACATAGGAACATTAGTTAAGGAGGGCTAAACAATGGAACAAGTATTTGAAATGGTTAAAGAAAAAATGGGCAAGACGGTGAGCGTTCTTGCCAACGAATTTGCTTCAATAAGGGCAGGCAGAGCGAACAGCGGCGTGCTCGACAAAATCAAGGTTGACTATTACGGAACACCTACTCCCATCAATCAGATGGCGGCGGTATCCGTTGCCGAGGCGAGAATACTTACGATTCAGCCGTGGGACGTTTCCACGCTTCATGCTATCGAAAAAGCAATTCAGGCATCGGATATCGGTATAAATCCTCAAAATGACGGAAGAATCATACGTCTTGTATTTCCTCAGCTTACCGAAGAACGTCGTAAGGATCTTTGCAAGGATGTAAAGAAGCTTGCGGAGGATTCGAGAATAGCCGTTCGTTCCATAAGACGTGACGGTATTGATAAGGTTAAGAAAATGGAAAAGGCATCCGAAATAACGGAAGACGACCTTAAAATTGCGGAAAAGAAGCTTCAGGACCTCACGGATAAATATATCAAGGATATTGATAAAATTGCCGATGAGAAAGAACAGGAAATTATGGCTATCTGACCCGAACACTGTCGGTGCGGCGGTGAAATATCCGCCGTTTCGACGGCTTAAAGGAGCATTATTATGGATAAACAGATTCTTGAAAAGATAGAATTGCCTCGCCATATCGGTATAATCATGGACGGGAACGGAAGATGGGCGAAAAAAAGAGGTTTGCCCCGAAGCGAGGGACATAAGGCAGGAGCGGATACATTCAGGCGTATATGCGATTATGCCGCAGAGCTCGGAATAGAATGCATAACGTTCTATGCTTTTTCAACCGAGAATTGGAAACGTCCTGCCAATGAAGTTGAAGCAATCATGAATTTGTTTAGAGATTACCTTGACGAAGCAAACGAGCGTGAAAACGAAAACGAGCAAAAGGGTATGAAAATCCGATATATCGGTGAGCGGGAAGGCTTGCCCGAGGATATCGTGAATATGATAAAACTGCTTGAAGCAAATTCGGCAGACAAAAATGCCATAGTCGTAAATCTTGCCGTGAATTACGGCGGCAGAGATGAAATAGTAAAAGCGGTCAGGCACCTTGCCCAAAAAATCGAAGCGGGTGAAATGACCTCAATGGACATTACTGAGAAAACAATAGGCGATAACCTGTTTACGGCAGGTCTGCCCGATCCCGATTTGATAATCAGACCGAGCGGCGAATATCGT
The DNA here is from genome assembly GCA_964400315.1 of uncultured Clostridium sp. Classification (GTDB taxonomy): domain Bacteria; phylum Bacillota; class Clostridia; order Oscillospirales; family Acutalibacteraceae; genus CAG-177. The sequence goes on from CAYNUD010000004.1 coordinate 21,630, forward strand.
CTTTCAAATTTCCTTATCTGGCAGGCGGCGTATTCAGAATTTTGGTTTTCGGATATTCTTTGGCCTGATTTTACCCCCGATGATTTGGATAAGGCGATTATAGATTACTGCAAAAGGAGCAGGCGCTTCGGTGGTATTTAATTTATTATTTGAAATGAGCGTGAAAGAATATGAAAACACGAATAATTACAGGTGTATCCGCATCACTTTTTGCAATAAGTTGCCTTGTTGCGATAGGTTTCGGATATGTTAATTTCCTCAGCATAATAGTGGCGGTGCTTTCGGCTATCGGAGTACATGAGGTTGCGGGTGTGGCGAAATGTAAAACCAAGCCAATAGTAGTGCTTGCCATGTTTTTTGCGGGTGCTTACTCACCGTTTTTGGCGTTCGGAATTGATAAATATATTGTCATCCCGAAATCGGCAATAATGATTATTTATGTAATAACCATGCTTTTGCTGATGTTGAAATTTTATAATACAACCCGTTTTGAGCATGTTTCGTTGCTGCTCTTTATTTCAATTGCCATGCCCGCCGCATTGCATACGCTCATACTGTTTCCGAAGCTCTGCGATGCAAATCCGCACATTTTTCAGCGCTCGCAGGCGGTGTTTATGATGTTAATTGCAATGTACTGTGCGTGGCTGAGCGACACTTTTGCATATTTTATCGGAAGCAAGTTCGGCAAGCATAAGCTCTCTCCCAAAATCAGTCCGAAAAAATCGGTTGAGGGTGCGCTTGCAGGTGTCATCGGAACAACACTTACGGCAGTCGTGACATATTTGATTTGCAATCACTTCTTCTTTGTGCTTGATACGATAAAGCTTTGGGAGGTCATACTCGGAACGATGGTACTTTGCGTACTCGGTATGTTCGGCGATCTCTCCGCTTCGGTTATCAAGAGAAATTACGGTGAAAAGGACTTCGGAACGATTTTTCCGGGTCACGGCGGAGTAATTGACAGAATGGATAGTTTTCTTTTCACTATGCCGTCACTTTATTTGATAGTTGAAATTGCGGCGGCTTTCGCAAACAGATAGGAGTATTAAGATGATTAAAACCCTTACCGTCCTCGGTTCAACAGGTTCAATAGGCGTGCAGGCGCTTGAGGTTGCAAAACTTCGGGGCTTTGAAATCGTTGCGCTCACGGCGAATTCACGGACGGATATTTTGGAGGGGCAAATCAGGAGGTTTTCACCTCGCTTTGCGGCGGTTGCGGATGAAAAAGCTGCCGGAGAGCTTAAAATCAAGGTTGCCGATACCGACACCGTAATACTTTCCGGAAAAAAAGGTGTTTGTGAGTGCGCCGCTCTCGGAGCCGATGCGGTGCTCAACAGCATTGTGGGCATTGCAGGACTCGAACCGACACTTAAAGCTATAGAAGCGGGCAGTGTACTTGCACTTGCGAATAAGGAATCTCTTGTTGCGGGCGGCAGACTTGTAACGGAAGCGGCAAAAGCAAAAGGAACGGCGATTTTGCCTGTTGACAGCGAGCATTCCGCAATTTTTCAGTCAATGCAGGGATGTCGGAACAAATCGCAAATAAAGCGACTCATTCTCACGGCATCGGGAGGCCCGTTTTTCGGGAAGAGTCTTGACGAACTGAAAAATGTAACGCCGGAGCAAGCACTGCATCATCCCAATTGGAGCATGGGTGCAAAGATAACGATAGATTCCGCAACAATGATGAACAAGGGTCTCGAACTTATAGAGGCGGCATGGCTTTTTGATGTTAGTGCCGAGAATATAGATATACTTGTTCACCGTCAAAGCGTGATACATTCATTGGTTGAATTTGCGGATAATTCCGTAATCGCACAGCTCGGAGTGCCGGATATGCGTATTCCTATACAATACGCGCTCACATATCCCGACCGTTTTGAAAGTCCCGTGAAACAGCTTTCGCTTGAAGAATTCGGTTCGCTCACTTTTGAAAAACCGGATTATGAAACATTTTCCTGCATAAACTTGTGTAAGGCGGCATTTGAAGCGGGCGGATTATATCCTGCGGCGGCAAATGCGGCAAACGAAAAGGCTAATGAGCTTTTCCGTCAAGGAAGAATAGGCTTTCTTGATATTCCGAGAGCGGTTGAAAATACATTGAATATGAGCTTTGATACATCCGCATATTCGCTTGAGGATGTTTTTGAAGCAGATATTTTTGTTCGCAGAGAAACAGAGAGGTTGTTTGTATGAATGGTATAGCTTTGATTTCCGTAGCAACGATATGGCAAAAGGCTTCGCCTATAATAATTGCAATTGTTTTTTTCGGAATGCTTATATTTTTTCATGAGCTCGGTCATTTCACCTTTGCTAAAATATTCAAGGTAAGGGTTAATGAGTTTTCCATGGGTATGGGACCTGCGCTTTTCAAAATCAATAAGGGTGAAACAAAATATGCCCTACGCCTTTTACCGATCGGCGGATTTGTAAGTATGGAGGGCGAGGATGAAGAAAGCGAAGATGAGGGAGCGTTTTGCAATAAACCCGCATGGCAAAGATTTATAATTGTTGCGGCAGGCGGAGTTATAAATCTTATCATGGGTCTTGTCATTGTTGCTATTATGCTTTCAACTTCGAAATATGTCGGAACTCCTGTGATTAATTATTTTACCGAAAATGCGGTAAGCTCTCAATACGGTTTGAAGGCAAGGGACAGAATTATCGAAATTGACGGCAAACGAGTTTTTTCGGATCTTGATTTAAGCTTTCTTATGGCAAGGAGCGATGACGGCGTTTATGATTTTGTCGTTAAAAGAGACGGTGAAAAGATAGAACTGAACGGCGTTAAATTCGATACGATAAAAAAAGAGGTTGACGGCAAAGAAAAACTTGTTATTATTTACGATTTTGCAATAATCGGAGAATTACCCGGATTTGTTTCGGTCGCGAAAAATTCCGTTCTTGAAACGATATCACTTTCGAGAATGGTTTGGATCAGCTTGCTTGATATGGCTATGGGGCGGTATGGAATCAGTGATATTTCGGGTCCGATAGGTACGGTTTCTTATATTGCCGAGGTTGTTCAGGAGAATCAATCGAAAGCCGATTTCTCCTCCGTATACCTTTTCTTAGCTATCATTGCCGTTAACATCGGTATTTTTAACCTTCTTCCGTTCCCTGCGCTTGACGGTGGCAGACTTCTTTTCATATTCATTGAAATGGTCGTTCGCAAACCCGTGCCGAGAAAATATGAGGGTTGGGTTCATACCGTTGGCTTTGTTCTGCTCATGGTGCTGATGGTTGTTGTCTGCTTCAGTGATATAATGAAGCTCATAAAGGGATAAATAATTATGGATAGAAAAGCAACAAAGAAAATTAAGGTCGGCAGTATTTATATCGGCGGCGACTCAAAAATAACGATTCAATCCATGCTTAATAAGCCTGCTTCCGATATTGAGGGCAGTGTTATGCAGGCGAAAGAGCTTGAACAGGCGGGTTGCGAGATAATAAGAGCGGCTGTGCCCGATATGCAAGCCGTAAAGCTCATAGAACGCCTTAAAGAGAATGTGAATGTTCCGATAGTTGCAGATATACATTTTGATTACAGACTTGCGCTCGAATGTGTGGCGGCAGGTGTTGATAAAATTCGCATTAATCCCGGAAACATCGGTTCAAAGGAGCGAGTCAAAGCTGTTGCGGATGCTTGTGGAAACAGCGGTGTGCCTATAAGAATCGGCGTGAATTCAGGTTCGCTTGAAAAAGAATTGCTTGCTAAATACGGCTCTCCGACTCCCGAAGCTCTTGTTGAAAGTGCAATGCGGCATGCCGCTATGCTTGAGGAATGCGATTTTGACAATATAGTAATTTCTATAAAGTCATCAAATGTGCCCGTAATGGTAAAAGCATATGAACTTGCAAGTGAAAGATGCAATTATCCGCTTCATCTCGGTGTTACCGAAGCTGGCACGCACAATATGGCTCTCGTTAAATCGGCGGCTGGAATCGGCTCTCTTTTGATGCACGGAATAGGTGATACAATAAGGGTTTCCATGACCTCTGACCCTGTTCTTGAAGTCAAGGCGGCTAATGATATACTTAAAGCGGTCGGTTTAAAGACCGATTGCCCCGATATAGTATCCTGCCCGACCTGCGGCAGAACGAAAATCGACCTAATTGCCCTTGCCGATGAAGTTGAGAAACGACTTGAAGGCTGTAAGAAACAGATAAAGGTTGCGGTAATGGGTTGTGCCGTAAACGGTCCCGGTGAGGCTCGTGAGGCGGATATAGGTATTGCGGGCGGTGACGGTTGTGCGCTGATTTTCAAAAAAGGCGAAATAATTTGCAAGGTCAAGGAAACACAGGCGGTTGACCGTCTTATGGCAGAGATAGATAATATGTAAGGCAGAGAAATCTGCCTTTTAATTTAGCAAGATCCGCTTTAAGCGTTAAGCTTTCGGCATCTTGTGGCTTTACGGAGAATGCAATGAACAACAACAGTATTTTGAATTTCATAGCCCCGTGCCTCAATGAGGAACAAGCTCAGGCAATCTCTGCGGGAGAGGTTAAGAGGATAGCCTTTGACGATGATTCTCTTTTTCTTACGGCGGATATTCAATTCGGGAGTATTGTATCCGATGATATGATTCTTGATATACAAAAATCCGTTCGGGAATATTTCGGAATAAACAAGGTAACGCTTAATGCCGTTTACAGCGGTGTTGAGCTTAATTCCGACTGTGTCCCGACACTTATAAGAGCTGTCAAAAACAGTTTTGCGGCGGCAAACGGATTTTTTGACGACACGGAGTTTTCATTCACGGACACCTCTCTTAACATAAAAGCAAATGACGGAGTACAGCTTCTTGCGGAAGCGGGAATTTGCGAATTCCTTGAAAGATTTATCGCAGATACATTCGGTAAAAAAATCACCGTTGCAATAGATTCGGCAAATACGGCGGTTACGATAGATTCACCCGAATATCTTGAAATGCAAAGCAAAAATATCAATATAGAAATACCCAAAGAAGCTCCGCCCGAACGCAAAAAGCCCAAGCGTAAATATGAGGATTTGCCGATATCGCTTACAAATGCCGCAGTGGTTTTCGGCAATGATATTAAGTCAAAGCCTGTTCCACTCAGCGGAATATCTATTGAGGATGGCAACGTTACCGTGTGGGGCGAAATATTCGCTTTGCAAATTCGCGAAACACGTGACGGAAAGAGGAAGATAATAACATTTAATATTACCGATAAAACGAACTCATATACCGTTAAAATATTTGAGATGTCGCAGAATTGCGAAAAGCTTATCAAGAATATTTCCGACGGTAAATGCGTTATGATAAGAGGTCACGTTGAGTACGACGACTATATAAAATCCTATTGCATAAAGGCAAATTCCGTTATGACGGTAGACAGGATAGAGGTCTCGGACGAAGCGGACGAAAAGCGTGTTGAGCTTCACATGCACACAAACATGTCTGCTATGGACGGCATGACCTCGGCAACGGCCCTTGTAAAAAGAGCAATAAAATGGGGACACCGTGCGGTTGCGATAACCGATCATGGTGTGGTTCAGGCATTCCCCGAGGCTGCAAAGGCGGCAAAGGGCTCGGATATAAAAATCATTTACGGCATGGAGGGCTATTTTGTCGATGATTCCGTAAAAGCGTTTAACGGTAGCTCCGATATGCCTTTGGACGGTACGTTTATCGTATTCGACGTTGAAACAACGGGCTTGCGAACAGGTGTTGACAGACTCACCGAAATCGGTGCGGTAAAGTATACAGACGGTGCGGAACGGGCGAGATTTCAAACCTTTGTAAATCCCGAACGCCACATTCCCGAGGAGATAACTCAGCTTACGGGAATAACAGACGCTATGGTTGCACGAGCCCCCAAGGAGGGTGAAGCAGTACGCAAATTCTTTGAATTTTGCGGTGAGGATGCCGTTCTTGTTGCCCACAATGCGAGCTTCGACACGCAAGTCATACGCTCCGCTTGCGCCAGAAACGGGATTGCATATAATTATTCGCACATAGATACCCTTGTTTTGGCACAGGGACTGATCAAAACTATAAAAAATTATAAATTGGATACTATATCCAATCATTTTAAGCTCCCGAAGTTCGATCACCACAGAGCTGACGAGGATGCGGGCGCTCTTGCGGCAATATTCGAAAAACTGTCGGGGCTTGCCGCGGAAAAGGGTGTGGAGAGGGTTTCGCAAATAAATGAGCTGATTCCCGTAGACCCGAAAAGATTGCCGACATACCATATTATAATTCTCGCCAAAAACAAAGTGGGCTTAAAGCATCTTTATCAGCTTATAACAAAATCGAATTTGGAGTATTATTATCGTCATCCGAGAATACCGAAAAGCGAGCTTCTTGCACATAGGGAGGGGCTGCTCATCGGAAGCGCGTGTGAAGCGGGACAGCTTTACAGGGCGGTTTTCACCGGCAGGACCGAGGAAGAACTGCTCGAAATGGCTTCGATGTACGACTATCTTGAAATTCAACCGAACGGCAACAATGCTTTCATGCTCCGAAAGGGTAGCGTTTCCTCCGAAGAGGAACTTAATGATATAAACAGGCAGATAATCGAGCTTGCCGACAAAGTCGGTATACCCGTGGTCGCAACGGGTGACGTTCATTTTATCGACGAAAGCGACAAGGTGTTCCGAGAAATACTAATGACGGGTCAAGGTTTTACCGATGCATCGGAACAGGCGCCGCTTTATTTCAGAACAACACAGGATATGCTGAATGAATTTGCGTATCTCGGCGAAGAAAAGGCAAAAGAGGTTGTTATAACAAATCCGAACCTCATTGCGGATATGTGCGAGAGTATAGCGCCGATTCCGTCGGGAACATATCCGCCCAAAATCGAGGGTTCCGACGAAGAACTGAGAAATATTTGCTATACAAGAATCAAAGAGTATTACGGCGATCCGATTCCCGATTATGTCAAGGAAAGGCTTGACAAGGAGCTTGATTCCATAATCAAAAACGGCTTTGCCGTGCTTTATATTATTGCACAAAAGCTCGTTTGGAATTCAATG
>CAYNUD010000005.1:0-2863 GCA_964400315.1 uncultured Clostridium sp.
GTTTTTAAATAATCGTAACAGGTAGAACTCATAAACAAAATATCCATCCAAATCTTTCATATATAACTGATACCGCAACAACACACCGTTGCAGTCCGCATTTATATATGATATCATATTAAATACTATGCCGTCAATTGACAGATGACGAATTTAAGAAAAGTTTAATAATCGTGAATTTCGTTTGTCAAAACAATATCATCCTCATCGGTGAAAGAAGCTATAATGCCGTTGTTATCATAAGTTGCAAAGAAAGGAACCTTGGCCTCCATGGTAAGATTCCATTTAACGTTGGGATAAACTTTTCCGAGCTGATTTGTAACTATCGCAACCTCGGGGGAAAGCAATTCCAAAAACTCTGCCGAAGATGAGCCGAAATATCCGTGATGACCGATTTTCAGTAAATCCACATGGCCAATGCTCTCTCCGAGGAGCTGTTCAAGTCCCGTTGATTTTGTTATATCCGCGGCAAGAAAGGCGCTTTTCTCTCCCTTTGTGACCTTAACTCCGATGCTTGCGGCATTTTCGCCCTTGCCGTCAAGCTGTGACGGAGTGACTGTGTTATAGAATTTCAACGTGAAATCACCGAAGGGAAACTCCTCATCGGGTAAATCGTCGATAACGGGAACGCCGAGACGGTTAAGGTCGTCAATGACTTGAGCATATGTCTCATTAATTTTCCAACGCTCGAGCTCGTAATCCTTATCGGTTGCCGGATTCAATTTCTTGAAATAAGCTTGCCCGATTTTAATATTCGGGTCGGTAATAACGGCATGAAAAGAGCCGATATGGTCATAGTGACAATGCGTTCCGAGTATGAATTCGAGGGACACAACGCCGTTTTCGTCTGCGGCAACCTTTTTGATATATTGTATCACTTCCGCTTCATACCCTTTGTATGCTCTTTTTCGTCTCGGATTACTGTTACCTTCGCCCGCATCAATCAACGCAAATTTTCCGTTACTTTCAAGCAAAATAGCATCGGAATTTGCTGTGTTGAGAAAATGGATTCTGTCATTACCGTATTCATAGGTGAAATTCTCTTTTTGCGGCAACCAAGACTTGCTGTATTGATTGCATAAAGCAACGGTCACTATATCAAGTACGAATATCGCCGCCATAAGCGGAACGATAATCCATGTTGCGATTTTTTTAATTCGGTTCTTTCTCATCAATATGCTCCGTAATCTTCTCTTATTTATGAAAAGCCTAATGTTATCATTAAAACACATCCGCACAATATTTTCAACCGTAATTCAAAAAAATGTTTAGAAAAGCCAAAATAATCTTAAAAAAGCACTTGTATAGTTTGGAATTTTAATGTAAAATTACAGAAGTTGATTATACGAACGGAGAATGAAAATTGCAAACAATAACCGAAAATAAAAATACAGGCTTCGGCACCGCTCTTTGTTTTGTCACGGGAGTTCTTTCCGTTTCATTCTGCATGGGCGCTTGTTCTGCGGTCGGATGTACGGTCGGTATCATATCGGCACTGCTCGTACTTCTTTTTTCCGAACCGAGTCTGAATTTTCCGCTTATGCCCGTATATATGGGGTTTTCAACGCTTTCCTGTGCTGCCCTAACAGCAGGAAGTACCGCCGTCGGAATTTCTGTTTTCGTTGCCGGCTTATTGCTCATCTTGTCACACCCTTTTTCCGAAAAACTCAAAAGATATATTTCGGAGCCGTGCATTACGGGTCTGATGCTTTCTTGCGCTTTGACGGTAACTGTAATGCAGACCAACAGCTATTTCGGTATCGGTGCAGTGGGAATAAACGTGCGTGAAATGCTTATTGACTATACTTCAAGGGGTTTTCATGCGAATTGGAGAGGTGTGCTTTACGGAACAATCGTTATGGTCATAATGATAACGTTTCCACGAAAATTCAAAAAGGCAAGCCTTTATGTAAGACCCGCCTTCCTAGCTCTAATCGGAACTCTTATTCTGAACCTTTTTCTCAATCCCGAATACATGCCCACCGCAATTTCAGAGGTAGGCAGTTTCACCGTTCCGGATTTTCCGTCGCTATCCGACATCCGACCGGTAATTATCGGGCTGATTTTCGGTATTGCCCTGTGGCTTCAACTGCTTTATATACGGCTAAACGACTCTTGCAACACGAAATCCGATGTCACCGTTTCGGGAATATTCAATCTTCTTGTTTCTCCGCTTTGCGGTGCATTTATACCGACAAAGCCCGCAAAACATTTCAAGCGTACCGCAGTATCATTTTTAACGGGACTTGTTGTTTCGTCGATTTTGTTTGCGCTTCTCTCGAAATACACTTCAAGAACTCCGCTTCCATCCTGTGCCGTTGTTCTGATAGTAGGCGCGTGGCAAGCGGTAAATTGGAAACGGCTGAAAAGTGCTTTTTCAAGTGTTAAAAACGTAGCAATTTTCACTGTAGCCCTTTTAGCTCCTTTGCTTACGGATATCGCCTGCGGCACGATTATCGCCGTTTTAGTCGGCACACTCTCCACTGTGTTCAAAGGTTTCGGAGAACGCAAGAGCGAATCAACCTGACAAGCTCACCTATCGAATCGCACAACCGTTGAAGCTTTTCCGCTTCGGCGGTTTTTTTTCCTGTACCGATATACGATTTTTCACATATTTCATTCACTCTTTTTGAGCAGTCGTTATACTTTTTTTCAAGCTCTGCCGTTAATGTGCGGCAGACTTTTTCTTTTGCGACACAGGACACCGCCGCTCTTTGTGAAAGTCGTATCAGCATATCAAAGTCGCTCTTCATGCAGTCGCCGAAATTTAAGTATTTTACCGCAATATCATAAAATGCGTAGGATAATGCCGCTATATCCTCTCTGGCGACCGGCGTTAAACAATCCTAAAACAACATTCTAC
>CAYNUD010000005.1:2873-26017 GCA_964400315.1 uncultured Clostridium sp.
GACATAGTATCTTTCGGATTCGGCAACGCCTTTTTCCGTCGGAGAGAGCGCAATATCTCCCTGACTTTTGAGTAAGGCGGTATAGTCATATTTTCTTTTCATACAAACACCTTCAAATAAATACACGAGAGCAACCAGCCGAGAATGCCGCAGCCGGGGAATGTAAATATCCACGCCGCCGCCATATCGACCGCTACGCTCCAATCAACGCTGTGCATACTTTTGGCCGTACCCACCCCCATTACTGCTGTTGTTTTTGTATGTGTAGTGCTGACGGGAAATCCGAATACGGTTGAAAGAAAAAGGCAGATACCTCCTGCCGTATCAGCAGAAAATCCTTGATATGTATGCATTTTCACCATATCAACACCTACTGTTTTTATAATTCTCGCACCGCCTAAAGCTGTGCCGAGGCTCATTATAACAGCACAAACGGGAAAGACCCATGAAGCGGCTGTATTCTTACCGCCGAGCATGAGCATTTCAAGAGTAAGCACACCTGCGAACTTTTGAGTATCTTGTGCACCGTGCATAAATGCCATTATTCCGCTCGACAAAATTTGCGAAAATTTAAAAAACCGTTCGCTTTTTTCTCTTGAAGTGCCTCTAAACGCAAACACCGTGAGTTTTGATACGGCAAAACCGCCGACGAAACCGAGAACGCTTGAAAAAACAAGACCGTAAAAAACCTTGAGAATCTGTGACATATCAATTCCCGAAAAATCACCGCTTACGGCAACGCTTGCACCCGAAAGCCCTGCAAGCAACGCATGGCTCTCGCTTGTGGGTATACCGAACGCCCATGCCGCACAAGCCCATATGACAACGGCACTCATACCTGCACACAAGGCCGCAAGCGCCACGGCGGAATTATCACCGAAATCTGCCATATTTATAACCGTTTCTGAAACACCGATACCGATTTTTCGCATCGTAAACGCTCCGATAAGATTTGCCACACTTGCAAGAATTACAGCTTTTTTCATTTTAAGACAACCGGTCGAAACGCAAGAAGCTATCGCATTCGGTGCATCTGTCCAACCGTTCACAAAAACCACCGCCAACGTTGCCGTCAATGACAATGCGGCAGGCAAGCTACCCATGCTTAATAATATAAACTCCGCTAATCTCATAACAACTCCGCAAAAGAAAAAAACGGTCTCCATAGCCAACCGCACATCCGAATCAGATTGAGTTCGGATATTTTGTTGTGCTAAAGAAATCGTTTTTTAGTCCGATTTATGTTAGTGTCCGAAAAGATTGCCTCGATGAGCATCAATGCCCACAAATACATGAAAATCCTTAAATGTAAGCTCCTTAACGCTCTCACAACCGAGATCGAAAAAGGCAATTTCTCTACAAGCAACAATGTGCTTTGAGCAAAGTGCGCCCGTTCCTCCGACAGCACAGAAATATACCGCACCGTTCCTCTCTATAGCATCGTACACCCCGTCGCTCCTATCTCCCTTGCCTATCATTGCGGCAAGCCCGAGATCAAGCAGTCTCGGTGAATATACATCCATTCGTCCAGAGGTGGTCGGACCGCAGCTTCCTATAACCGCACCCTTCGGAGCGGGAGTCGGTCCCGCGAAATATATGCAAGCTCCGCTTAAATCAAACGGCAATTCTTCGCCCGAATCAAGAAGCGAAAAAATCCGCTTGTGCGCGGCATCTCTCGCTGTATACGCAACACCGCTGAGCAAAACCTCATCACCTGCTTTGAGTATATCGGTATACTCCGCAAGCTCACTAATATCTATGTTATACCTTGCCATATTATGACATCATATCCTCGATATTTGCCTTGGCAAACATCTCTTCAAAGCTTTTGAAAGCGTTTTCAACCTCATCAGTCGTACTTTGGAGCTTTTCAACTACTGCCTCAAAGCTCGAAAACGACTTGTGCAGCTTTTCGTTTGCTTCGGATATTTCATTGGAAGTCTTTGCCGGACGACTGTTCATGAATTCGGTTTGAAAATCAATAATACCCCTGTTATTATACATTTCCTCCATTTCCGCAAACTGCCTCTCAACCTCGGCAAACTGCGCATTGTAGGATTCAATTATATCGCGATACTCTTTTTCGTTTGCCTCAAATTCTTCCATACGCAGCTCGTATTCGGCATTCGCCTTGAGTAATACGTCATTCTCTTGAGAAAGCACACTGTTTTCCTCCCTTTTTTCTTCCAGTTCTTTTTTCAGTTGAATATTCTCTTCAAAGAACTGTGCCGCGTTTTCGCTTTCAGCCGTCATTGTCGCAAGCTCTTTTTTAAGTGCAAGTATCTCCGCTTGCAATTTTTCAACATATCCGAGCACTTTTTCTTTATCAAAACCACCGAAAAGGGTCTTTTTTAAGATTTTATCCGAAGCCATACCCGCCATCCTTTCAAATTTATCATTCAAGCAGTAATATCTTATCCACGTCTGCGGCGGCTACGGTAGCTTCGTTGTCCGAATAGATATTAAAGCTTCTTGTACCGTTTTCATCCACACTGATGAAGCCGAGCGTTCCGTCGCTTGAAGCAAGAATATCGTCTGTACTCACAGCAGTACCCGCCTGCTTTTCTTTTCCGTCATTATACACATAGAGATCGGCAGTCGAAGTCGAGCCTATGCTGCCGTAATTTTTCAAAACAACAACGCTGTCTGCGCTTTCAAGGGTAAAGGCGTTTGCCGCATTTGACAGCTTTGTGCTGTTTTCTCCGTCGTATGAAAAAACATCACCGCTTGCCTTTCCGATATCGGATTTGAGATAGATAACACGGTTACCCTCAAAACGATAGCTCGAAATACCCGTATCAACGCTTGCCTTTTCGGAAGGAACCGCCGAAGCGTCAAGAGCGTTTGTAAATAAAGTCAGTCTGTCGCCCGCACTGTCTCTTACAAGAGCAAACAGCCTTCCGCCGTCACCGGAAAACGAAAAAATGGTTTTTGTTTTATCATATTCGGAAAGAGGATTTTTGACAATCACTCCGCCTATATTTGCTCCGACAGCCAAACCATCGGAAACAATACTCTCGGTCACAACGGATTTCGCATATTTTATGACCGCACCGATATCACTTCTTTGCGCTATATCAACAAGAGTATCCATTGCCGTCTCACCGTTTAGAACCTTTACCGCTTCAAAAATGATTTTCGGTGTTCCGAATTCGGCAACGCCGTAAACCTTTTCGGGGTCAACCTCATCGGCAACCCTTACCGTGCCTTCTGCGGTATATGCAAATGCGGTAAATGCGGGAACGGAAAAATCTCCGTTGGCAACACTCTCGTTCAGCGCCGCTCTAATTTCATCTCTTATAAGCTTATCCTGATATTTTACAAGAGCCTCGTTGTATTCAAAAGAAACTCCGAAAAGCGAAAAAAAGTCCGTCCTTTTCGGGCGTGTTATTTCTTTATCGCTTTCGGCATAATTGTCTGAAATAACATAGCTCCACGATACACTTTCCGCCGATGAAGTAAAGTAATATAAATTGCCGCCGGCCTCATAATTGTCATACATTACCGAAACCGCATTGTCGCATATCAACTCGGGCTGAACTCCCACGTTTGCAATATAAAGATTTGAAGCGCCCTTGGTTTTGGATTCGGTTTCAAAAATAATGTGCGGTTTTTCCGCATCGTTATAGGCGTAGATACTTAATACACCCTGAGCCGTGGAAACGGGTGCTTCATCACCGTCATAACGGTAAAGATGTCTGGTGTCACCGTGGTATTTTGTAAAATATATTTCGTTCGCGCCGTGAAGAGTATAAATCACACTGACATTCTCGGCAAACGTATTTATTTTCTTTTCTTCGAGATTACAGCAACAGCCGTCATCGGCACCGATACTCTTGTTGAACTTCAGATAGTATACCTTTCCGCATGAAACGCCGTATTGCTTTTCAATGCCGTAATCTATTATTCTCGGTTGCGTAATTTCTCCTTTTTTCAATTCTACGCAACACAAATCGTAGAGCGAATCGGAGGATGCGGAATTTACGAGATAAAATACCCTCTTATTCTCTTTGTCACATGTGAAATTTTCGGCAGAAGTGTCGTCAAGCACCGTTTCCTTACCGGAAATGCGTACCACACTCTTACCGCCCGATTTATAAACGGACACAACGGTATTTTTAGGTTCTTTTTCGCTTTTCACCTGAAACACAACAACCGTCGCACACACGGTAATTACGATTGCCGAAGCAACCGCGATGACGGTTTTAATGTTTGAACGCAACTTACTTAAAAGCACCTTCAATCTCTCACCCTATTTCAAGTCGGCGGTTGCCCCTTACGGAGCAGCCGCCATATTCAAACTGTTTACTTTAGCGCTATTGCCTGTTTTGCCTTTGCAACAATATTCTGTGCATCCAAACCGTAAATATGAAGAAGCTCAACGGCAGGACCGGATTTTCCGAATTCATCATTTACGCCGAGTCTGACTACGGGGACGGGCTTGCCGCCTTCGCAAAGTGCTTCGCAAACCGCACCGCCGAGACCGCCTATGATGCTGTGTTCCTCCGCCGTGACAACCGCTCCGGTTTTTGAAGCGGAACGGATAATCGTATCGGCATCAAGAGGCTTAATGGTGTGAACGTTTATAACCTCGGCGCTGACACCCTCATTTTCAAGAAGCTTTGCCGCTTCGATTGCCTCGTTAACCATAAGTCCCGTTGCGACTATCGTAACATCGGCGCCCTCACGCAGAGTTACGGCCTTGCCAAACTCGAATTTATAGCTTTCATCGAATATTCTCGACACCGCAAGTCTGCCGAAGCGCATATAAACCGGACCCTCATATTCCGCCGCGGCAAGCACGGCAGCTCTCGCCTCGATATCGTCGGCGGGATTTATTATAACCATACCGGGAACCGCTCTCATAAGCGCGATATCCTCACAGCACTGGTGACTTGCACCGTCTTCACCGACGGAAATACCCGCATGCGTAGCGCCGATTTTAACATTAAGATGCGGATATGCAATGGAATTTCTGACCTGCTCATAGGCTCTGCCCGCCGCAAACATGGCAAAGGTGCTTGCAAAAACGGTATAACCTACACTTGCAAGACCTGCGGCAACGCCCATCATATTGCTCTCTGCAATACCCGAATCAAAAAATCTTTCGGGATATGCCTTCTTAAACATTCCCGTTTTGGTAGCCGCGGCAAGGTCTGCATCAAGAACAACAACTTTATCGTTTATCCCGCCAAGCTCGACAAGCGCCTTGCCGTAAGCATCACGGGTTGCGGTTTTAATAATTTCAGCCATTTCTCATGCCTTCCTTTCTTATGCTTCAAGCTCCGCAAGTGCTGCGTTAAGCTCACTCATCGCCTGTTCATACTGCTCTGCATTAGGAGCGGTACCGTGCCAACCGACTTGATCCTCCATAAACGAAACGCCCTTACCCTTAACGCTGTTGGCGACTATTACCGAGGGCTTACCTTTAAATTCTGCGGCGGCATTAAAAGCGGCATCAATTTCATCAAAGCTGTGCGCACTGATTTCAATGACATTCCATCCGAAGGATTTAAACTTTTCGGCAATGGGATACGGAGAATTAACCTCGGTTATTTTGCCGTCAATTTGGAGACCGTTATTATCAACAACAGCTACAAGATTATCAAGTCCTTTTGCCGAAGCATACATTGCAGCCTCCCAAACCTGACCCTCTTGAATTTCGCCGTCGCCGAGAACGGTAAATACTCTGTAGTTCTTACCCGAAAGCTTTGCTCCGAGAGCCATTCCGCAAGCCGCCGAAATACCCTGACCGAGTGAACCAGTACACATATCCACACCGGGAGTGTACTTAACGCTCGGGTGCCCCTGAAGCATAGAATCGCTCTTTCTGAGCGTTTTAAGCTCCTCGACAGGGAAAAAGCCCTTGAGCGCAAGCACGGAATACAAAGCGGGGGCTGCATGACCCTTTGAAAGAACGAAACGGTCTCTGTCCTCATTTTTAGGATTCTGGGGGTCAACATTCATGTGGTTAAAATAAAGATAGGTCAAAATATCAACACATGAAAGCGAACCGCCGGGATGTCCCGATTTGGCATTATAAACGCCCTCGATGATTCCCATTCTTGCTTTGCAAGCCTTGATTTTTAACTGTTTTCTGATAACTGCATCCATTGCAGCCACCTCCTGTTTGAATTATTATATTGCGTACAGGCAAAGCTCACGCTTCCCGCTTTGCCTTATTTTCAATGTATTCAAGAAAATCTCCGACCGCACCCTTGTTGCAATGGCAGGCAACATATTCGGATATCTCTTTCATTTCCTTGGGTGCCTGACCACAACAGGCAGGCACTCCCACGCTTTTCAGCATATCGTAGTCATTAAAATAATCACCTATTGCCGCCGTATGAGATTTCGGTATACCGAGGATTTCGGCAAGGCGCAAAACCGCCGTACCTTTATGTGTATTTCGGGCAAGTATTTCAAAGCTCGCTATAGAGGACGACATCATTGTTATATCGGGATCGTCCATGGAGCGGAAATGTTTTTCCACTCTTTTAATATCTGTAGGCAATCCGGAAAATATTACCTTGCCCCAATCTTTTTTCGGGACCTGCTCAATATCACGAATACAGGTGTGCCTGAGATTATCCGTACTCACGAAAATTTTTCCGAACCAGCCCGTGCCCGTAACGTATATTATGTCCTTGGCTATTACAAGCACATCGACAAGCGGAAATTTTTTTGCGGCTTCAACTGCAAGTCTCATCGCTTCCTCGCTCATAGCACTGAAATACAACATTTTATTTTCGGAAAAATCATAAATTCCCGCACCGTTTATAACAACAGCAGGAGTGCCGGATATCGGCAACGAGCGAAAATGGCGTTCCATTGACTGCGGATTTCTTCCCGAAGCAAGCGTAAAGTGTCCGCCCTCGGCAACAAATCGTTCAATTGCAAGGCGATTACGCTCGGGTAAGCGCCTGAGTTTATTATTTAAGGTACCGTCAATGTCGGACACAACAAGCCAATTTGAAAAATTGTTTTTATCGCTCATAACTCTTTTATTCTCCTGAGAAAATTGTTGAAATATTCGGGCAACGGTGCTTCAAGCCTTATTCTTTCGCCGCTTTCGGGATGATTAAAGCCGAGAAGTCCCGCATGGAGACACTGACCGCGCAGTATTCCGAAACGGTCCTCACATCCGTAAAGCGGATCACCCGCTACAGGATGACCCAAATATGCCATGTGAACTCTTATTTGGTGAGTTCTGCCCGTTTCGAGCTTAAGGCGTACAAACGAATAGCCGCTGTATTCCTCCAAAACCTCATAATGCGTTATTGCGGATTTTGAATTCTTATCGGTAACGCACATCTTTTTTCTGTCAGCGGTACTTCTGCCAATGGGAGCATCAACAACACCGTTGCTATCCTTCAGGTGGCCGCATATTACAGCCCTGTATTCCCTATCGAGCGAATGCTCTTTGATTTGAACTGCAAGAGAAGTATGGGCGGCATCGGTCTTGGCAACGAGAAGAAGTCCGCTTGTGTCTTTATCTATGCGGTGAACTATCCCCGGCCGAATAACTCCGTTTATACCCGAAAGCTTACCTTTACAATGCCATAAAAGGGCGTTTACAAGCGTGCCGTCAAAATTTCCCGGCGCAGGATGAACAACCATTCCCTGCGGCTTATTCACAACAAGAAGAGAATCGTCCTCATAAACAATTTCGAGCGGTATGTTTTCGGGTTCAACGCTTAGTTCCTTGGGTTCCGGTACCGAAAAGCTTATAATGTCTCCCGATTTCGGCTTGTGATTTTTACGAACGGGCTTACCGTTGCAAAGAACCAACCCGCCGTCGAATAACCCTTGAGTAAAAGAACGGGAATATCCGCACAGAACAAAGGAAAGAGTCTTGTCAAGCCTTACGGAATCAGATTCGACATCGGTAACAAAGCTGATGCTTTCGCCGTATTCAATTGAATTAACAGGTTCAATCATTATTACTTCTTTTATCACGGAAAAGGCCGTAAATCTCATAACCGATAAGCATAAATGCACCGACGGTAATACAGCAATCCGCAAAATTAAACACAGCAAAATTCACAAACAACGGTTCGATAAAATCCACCACATAGCCGTAAAGAATTCTGTCGATAACATTTCCGACACCGCCCGCAACCACAAGTATAAGGCAAACATTCGGAAAAATCGGCTTAATCTTACGCATCAAAAGCACTGCAAGACAAACTGCAAGAATAATCAAAGTAAAGACAGTAAGTAAAAGAGTGCTGTTTGAGAATGAACTGAATGCGGCACCTGTGTTTTCAACATATCGGAGCTGAAAGGAACCGAAAAGAAACTTAAACGGACCGTTCGGCTTAACGGTATTCACCGCCGCATATTTCGTCACACGGTCAATAACGGTTAAAACCGTTATGACCGCAAGAGAAATTGCCTGAAACATATAGACCTCACAAGCTATGCCGAATGGTTACGGCATCATTCGTTTTTATTAGAAAAGGCTGTCAAACAACGATGAAATATCGTCATCATCATCGTCGTCATCTTCGTCTTCGTCGGAATCGGCTATTTCGTCGAGATTAACCTTGAAGCCGTTAAATTCATCATCATTTTCTTCTTCATCTTCATCGTCATTTACCGACTTTTGAGGAGTCTCGGGTTCTTCCTCAATTTCAGGAAGAAAGTCATCAATATCTGCCGCTATATCACTTGTATCGGTGCTTTCAATGAAACTGAAAAGATCATTGAAATCCTCATCATCTTCCCGATCCTGCTCAGATTCAACATTCTCGGCTGTCTCGGGTACATAAACCGCCTGCTCCTCTGTTGTATTAGCTTCTTCGGAAATTTCTTCTATCTCTTCGGGAATTACAGACACTGACTCTTCCGAGGGAATCTCAGGTTCAAAAACCGCTTCGGATGGAATTTCGATTTCTTCGGCTTCTTCGGGAATTTCATTTACTTCAACCGTAATCTCTTCTGCCGCTTCGTTTTCGGATTCGGAAATAAGAATCTCGTCATCATCCGAATCGTCAACCGATATTACACAATCCTCCGGCAGTGCCGTAATCAATGCAAGCTCATTATTGCAAAGCTCACTGATAATCGCTTTAAACCTTGCTGTCTCTTTCTTTGCTTCTTCAATTGCGGCAATGTATTTTTCACATTCTTCACGGCTGTTGCCGATTATTGCCTTACCCTTGCTCTCCGCAGCCGCAACTATCTCATTCGCCTTTGCCCTTGCAGATGAAACTGCGCGGTCGGTTTCGTTCTGTGCCCTTTCGGTCAGAGAAGCAACCGCACTCTTGGCGTTATCGACAATTTCTCTCGCCTGCGCTCTTGCTTCTTCTATAAGCTGAGCTGCCTGACGGTTTGCACCGTCCACAATGGCTTTTGACTTTGTTTCGGAATCTAAAAGAATTGCATCGGCTTTTTCCTTGGCGGTCTTATTCACCGATTCAGCCATTTTGTGAGCATCGAGCAGTGCAAGCTTTATGGCTTCTTCATCGGTTCTGTAGCTCTCGATTTTGTCGGCAAGAATGCTGATTTTCTTTACAAGCTCGGCCTTTTCAACGTTCAGTCTTTCAACCTCGGCAGCTACCGTTTTTAAGAAAGAATCAACCTCTTCTGCACTGTAAGTACCCTTACTTACGGGAGTAAACTTTGCATTGATTATCTGTTCCGGTTTAAGCATGTTCAACACCTATCCTCTCTTATCATTCGGTTACGCTACCGCTTATTTCATCAAGCAACTCGCCTGTTACGGGAACACTGTACGGGGTGATTATGTAAGCTCTGCCGGCAACCTTTTTGAATGCGCCGTGATTTGCATAGGCAACGCCGTAAAGGAAGTCAATTATTCTCTGTGAAGCATCGTTCGGGCAGGTCTCAAGGTTCAGAATAACTATTCTCTTTTCATTAAGGATATCCGCAACCTCAGCAACATCCTCAAAGCGGTCAATCTTCTGAAAAACCACATGGGGCTTAACCTGACCCGCAGTTCCTTTTGAAGAGTTGATATTTACAACATTTCCCGCGGAGGCTCTTTCATTCTTTGTATGAACCGACTGAACCGGAGAGTCGGCAACCGGCATCGAGGGTGAAAAATCGAAATCGTCCTCATACTCCTGCTCGTTGCTCTCAATATAATCGTCATCCGTACCGTTTATAAATTTCTTGATAGTGTCTTTGATATTCATTGTTAGTCCTCCTTGTTATCTGTAAATCCTTGAGCCGAAAATCGCCGAACCGACACGCACGAGATTCGCACCTTCAAGAATAGCCTGTTTATAATCGCCCGACATTCCCATGGAAAGAATATTCATACTTATATTATCTATTTTTTTATCGCGGATGTCAATAAACAGTTGATGCATATTTGAAAAAATTGTTCGAATTTCGCGCTCTTTTTCGCAAATCGGAGCCACACACATGAGACCGTTGACGGAAATACCCTGAATTTCGGCTGTTTCGTATATTCTTTCAAATATCTCATCCGGAGAAAAACCGAATTTGCTGTCCTCATTTCCGACATTGATTTCAAGCAGAACGTTGGTGGTAACACCCGCTTCAAGAGAGCGCTTTCCGATTTCCCGAGCTATTGAAACCGTATCGACCGATTGCACCGTATCAACCCGTCCGACAATTTTTTTGACCTTGTTTGATTGCAGATGACCGATAAGATGAGCCTTGCATTCGGTGAGTTTAAGCTCCGCTTCCTTTGAAAGAAATTCCTGCACCTTATTTTCACCGATAAGATCTATACCGCAGTCAACGGCATGGTTTATAAAACGGCTTTCAACGGTTTTTGTTACCGCCATGAGACTGACATCCTCGGCTTTCCTTCCCGAAGCCTCGGCCGCCGCCGCAATTTCATGACGAATCAGCTTTAGATTTTCTTCTATCGCCGTAAATCTTTCGTCATCCGATAACCATTCCATCCTTTAGCTCCTTTCCCGAAACAAACACCTCGTCGTAAAGAGAAAGATAATCATATCCTTTTTTCTTCATTTCGGATTTTCTTTCTTCCGAAGGTTCGTCCGCAATAATATAATCATCAGTGGCGTAGAGCGTGTCAACTGCCCTAAATTCCACAATATTCGCAAGTCTTACATAAACACCGGTAATATTATTCTCATTCACTCTTAACGCCTGCTTGCTCACCTTGAGACCCGTATATTCATTAAGTATAACCGCACCGTTTACACGTCTAAGCGTGGCAAGCTGTTCGTTCATCAAATTACACTTAAATATAACAAGGTTTTCACCGTCCGTTGCGGGCTTTACGGCATATGCCGTTGCCGTTACGGCGGAATTGCCGAGTCTTAAGCCGTATTCCGAATTCAGCTTAAGCGTTGAAGCGGCACCGTTGTCAAGAACGCAGGCGATATACCAATTGTATCCGCTGATAATCTTACCTAGAGTTTGCTTTGATACGGAAGCCTGTTCACCGTTAAAAGCATCGTTGAGCATCCGCACGGTCAAGGCATCAATATCCGAAACGGTAATCTTTCCTTCATATCCGTCAAGACGGCTGACATAATATCCCGAACTTTCAGCAACGACTATGCTTGAAGGCGTGCTACCGGAAGAAAGGGCGGAAATTTGAGCTTCAAGCTCGGCAATTGCAGAAGAGCAATCAACCGTTTCTCCGAGAGAAATTTGCTTTCGTGACAGCTTTTCGGCAAACGAAAGCTCGTAATCGGATAACTCCGAAAAATCATTATTATAAGCCAAATTCAATATACCTGCAAATTCATCGTTAATTTCCTCGGAGAGCTTTTCTATATCCGAATTTGCAAGCTTTAATCCCGAACTGATTTTTTTATATACGGTCAACTTTTCGTTGAGAGTCTTAAGAAGCGAATAATTTGATGCGCTTTGCTCCGACGGAAAAAAAGCCGCAATTTCGCTTCCTCTGCTGACCCTATAGCCGTTTACCGCAATCGGCAAAACAACGCCCGCACCCTGCGAACCAAGTATTACTTCATCACGTATTATATACATTTCGGCATTAACGGATTCGGAAACGGTCTGCATTCGCACTGTAGACGTTCTGTAATTCTTGCCGACAAGCTCGTATACCTGCACGCCCAAATACCCGAAAACAATCAGTGCGGAAAGCACGGAAAGTATTTTAATCGGTATTCCTTTTCGCTTCATTCTCACACCTCCCGTAAATAATTTCAAGTGCGACATTAAGCATTTCACCCATATCGGTGTAATCGTCTATATATAAGAATTTAATTCTTTTGTCTCGTCTGAACCATGTAAGCTGACGTTTTGCGTAACGCCTTGTTTGCATTTTAAGATTTTCTATGCATTCTTCAAGATTCTTTTCTCCCGAAAAATACGGATACAGTTCTTTATATCCTATTGCTTGCTTTGCGGTTCTTCCGAGCGGGCATTCAAAAAAACTCCGCGCTTCATCAAGAAGCCCTGCTTCAAGCATCAAATCAACGCGACGGTTTATTCTGTCATAGAGTATCTGCCTGTCTCTTGCATCAAGGCATATCGTTGTAAATTCAAACGGTGAGGGTTCTTTTTTTGACTCACCGTTTTGAAAGGTTAGGGTTTTTCCGGTCGTATGATAGATTTCAAGCGCTCTGATAATCCTTCCCAAATTGTTTTCGTGGAGCTTTATTGCCGCTTCGGGATCAATTTCGGTAAGCTGTTCAAGCAAAGCGGCGGCTCCCTCACGCTCGGCTTTAAGCTTCAATTCTTCGCGGTATTCGATATCCGACTTTTCCGGAAGAAAAGTAATATTGTCAACAAGGGAGGAATAATATAATCCGGTTCCTCCGACAAGAACAGCTTTCTTTCCCCGTGAAGCAATACCGTAAATTGCCTCGGAAGCCGCTTTGATATAATCGGCAACGCTGAACAGCTCATCGGGACTTAAAAATCCGACAAGATGATGCTTAACTCCGCACATTTCCTCCGCCGTAGGCTTTGCAGTGGCTATATTCATGCCCTTGTATATTTGCATAGAATCGCAGGAGACCGCCTCGCCGCCTATTGCTTTGCAAATTTCAACGGCAAGAGACGTTTTTCCGCTTGCCGTCGGACCGACCACCGCCGCTACGGGTATTTTAAACTCTGCCAAAGTTCTTTTCCAACTCTCTTTGCGTTATTTCAATAAGCACGGGTCTGCCGTGCGGACAGTAACGTATTTCCGGCATGGAAAGAAGCTGCTTTGCGAAACGCTCCATTTCAAGTCTCGATGTGAAATTTCCGGCTTTAATCGCACTACGGCAGGCAACCGAATGAAATATCCAATCGAGTTTTTCAAAGGAAACATCTTGTTTCTTTTCAACGAATCTGCCCGCTATTTCCTCAATAACCTCGGCAACATCATCCGCCGAAAGTTCCATGGGGCATTCTCTGACTATTATGCAGCCGCTTCCGAAATCCTCAGCCGAAAATCCCGAATCGTTTATAAGCTCGATATTTTCAATCACCGCCGCATACTCCTCTTTTGAAAGCGTTACTGTGACGGGAGCAAGAAGAAGTTGGGCGGAACGTTCGCCGCTTTCGTTTTTCAGCTTTTCATATATTATTCTTTCGTGTGCGGCATGCTTATCTATCACGATGAGCTTACCGCCGTATTCGCACATTATGTATGTTTTGAACGCTTCCCCAACAAGAGTAAAACTTTCTTCATCAAAGTCTGTCTTGACGTCTTTCGGAGCTTCCTGCACCACCGTTTGCAAAATCGGTTCGGGTTTCTTTTGCGTTGCGATATTTCCAAGCAAAATATCGTCAAGGCTTTCTTCGGTTTCGTGAATTACGCTTTTCGGAGCGGCAAATGCCCGCGGTTCGGCTCTTTCAAATATCGGCTTTGTTTCACTTTGGGCTGCGGCACGGATAAAGAAATCGTTTTCCTTCATCACGTCGGCAGTAATGTGAAGCTGCTCTGCGGGCTTTTCAGGCTCCTTACGGTAATCAACGGGCGGAGAGCTTCTGCTGAACTGCTTAGGCGTATCACCCTCGGCAAGTGCATTTTTGCAAGCATAGTAAACGGCCGTGAATATCAATCGCTCATCCGAAAACCTAACCTCGGTTTTTGCCGGGTGCACATTAACGTCAACAAGAGACGAATCAAGCTCTATATTCAAAACACATGACGGAAATTTACCCACCATTATCGAATTTTTATATCCCTCGCTCAAGGCGGCGCTACCGGTTCCCGTTTTAACAAGCCTGTTGTTTATAAAGAAAAACTGCATGTTTCTGTTGGGTCTTGAGGCCGTGGGCTTTGAAATGTAACCGCTGACCTTAACGGGGCCGTTTTCGCCTTGCGCGGGAATAAGCTCCGAGGAAAAGTCTTTTCCGAATATTTCTCTGATACAGCTTAAGAGATCACCGCTCCCGCTTGTAATAAGGGTCTGCTTACCGTCACGTATAAAGCGAAATGATATCTCGGGATGCGACAGTGCAATTCGGTCAACCACCGCCGCTACGGCATTAGCTTCGGTAACATCCTTTTTAAGAAATTTCATCCTCGCCGGAGTTTTATAAAAAAGGTCACGTACAATTACCGTTGTCCCCTTCGGACAGCCTGCATCATCAAGCATCAGCTCTTCACCGTTCTCGATAACATAGTGCGTACCGATTTCTTCGTCTTGCGCGGCAGTCATCAATTCAACTCTGGCTACGGCGCTTATACTCGCAAGTGCTTCGCCGCGGAATCCGAGAGTAAAAATCGAATTCAAATCCTCCGAAGTTTCTATTTTGCTTGTTGCATGGCTGACAAAAGCGTTGCGAACATCCTCTCTGCCTATGCCGCAACCGTCGTCGGTAATTCTTATATACGATATGCCTCCGTTTCTGATTTCCGCAGTTACGGTGTGAGCACCGGCATCAATCGAATTTTCAAGGAGCTCTTTTACTACCGAGGACGGGCGCTCAACGACCTCACCTGCGGCAATAAGCTCCGCCAACTGCTTGGGCAAAACATTTATCCTCGGCATAATTTCACTCCGTTTCTTAACTGTTCGCCTGCTTTGAAAGCTCATACAAAACGCCGAGAGCTTCAATGGGCGTCAAGGTATTTACATCTGTTTTTCTCAGTTTTTCTACAATTTCTTCGGCTTTTGAGTTGCCGAATGAAAGCTGTGTTTCGTCTGCTTTTCTCTGTTGAGCAAAGGTAACGGGGCTGTATACTCCGCCGTCTTCAAGCTCCTTAAGCACCACCTTTGCACGTTCCACAACACTGTTCGGAACACCGGCCAGCTTTGCTACCTCTATACCGTAGCTTCCGTCGGCACAGCCGGAAACAATGCGACGCAAAAATGTTATATCGTCTCCCCTCTTTTTAACGGAAACGTTATAATTTTTTACACCGCTCACCGTGCTTTCAAGCTCCGTAAGCTCATGATAATGCGTTGCAAAAAGTGTTTTCGCACCTAAACGGCGTTTATCGGCGGCAAATTCAAGCACAGCCCGAGCTATGCTCATTCCGTCAAAAGTAGAGGTTCCTCTGCCTATCTCATCGAAAATTATAAGACTCCGGGAGCTTGCGTGTCTGAGAATATCGGCAACCTCGTTCATCTCGACCATAAAAGTGGAGGAGCCGGAGGAAAGGTCATCCGACGCACCTATTCTCGTAAATATGCCGTCAACCATACACAGTTCCGCCGATGTTGCCGGAACAAAACTGCCTGCCTGAGCCATGAGACATATCAATGCGACCTGTCGCATATATGTTGATTTTCCCGCCATATTGGGACCGGTTATTATCGCACAGCGGTTATCTGCGCAATCAAGTACGGTATCATTCGGCACAAACGGCGAATCCGACATTTTTTCAACCACGGGATGCCGTCCGTCGGTTATTCTTATCGCTGTACCCGCATTTATTTCGGGACGGCAATAATTGTTTTCAACTGCAACTCTTGCAAATGAACAAAGTACATCTGCGCAGGCAACGCACGAAGCGGCCTTTTGAATTTCATAAAGCTTTTCCGCCGCTTTTTTTCTGACCGATTCAAATATTTCGTATTCAAGACGCACCGTCTGTTCCTGTGCGCCGAGAACCTTGGATTCAAGGTCTTTAAGCTCCTGAGTTATGTACCGCTCACAATTTGCAAGGGTTTGTTTGCGTATATATTCTTCGGGGACAAGCTCTTTAAACGAATTTGAAACTTCAATATAATATCCGAAAACTCGGTTATATCCGATTTTCAGCTTTTTGATTCCCGTTTTTTCCTGCTCTCGCTGCTGTATTTCAGCGATATACCCCTTGCCGTTGTTAACTATATCGCGCAGTTCGTCAAGTTCGGCATTAAATCCGCTGTTTATCATGCCGCCCTCTCGAACGGAAAACGGCGGTTCCGAAACAATCGCTCTGTCAATTATATCCGCAATTTCATCAAGCTTCGCAATATCGGAATCAAGTTCTTTCAGCAACGAACTGTTGCAGGATGAAAGATACTTTTTTATAAGCGGCAAACGATTGAGCGTAAACGAAAGAGCTTTCAGTTCGCGGGCATTCGCCGTTGCATATGCTATTCTCGTTATCAAACGCTCCATATCCTGACAACCTGTCAAGGCTTCCGTCAAGTCTGCTCTTACAATGGGCGATGAAGTAAGCTCGTCCACGGCATTAAGCCGTTTTGTAATCTTGCCGACATTCAAAAGCGGCTGTTCAAGCCAACTTCTGAGCATTCTTTTGCCCATTGAGGTTTTTGTTTTATCGAGCACCCACAAAAGGGAGCCCTTGCGTTCACGGTTTCTCATAGTTTCGGTAATTTCAAGATTTCTGAGTGCCGAAACATCGAGACGCATAAAACTACCGTCACCGTAATAATCTATTTCTCGGATATTTTCAAGTTCGTTTTTTTGAACGCTTCCGAGATAATTAAGCGCCGCACCCAAAGCGGCAACCGCGCCCTCGGCATCGGAAAGTCCCAAATCGGAAAGTGAAGAAACGCCGAAATGCCGAATAACCTCGGCGGAGGCTTTTGAAAGGTCAAAGCAGGTATCATCAAGCAAATCGCAGGAGGAGGTTATTCTGTCTTTTATAAAGGCCGTAACCTGTCCGCATTCGAGCAAAGCGGCATTGAATACCGTTTCACTCGGCATAAATCTGCCCAACTCGTTTATCATTCTGCGCTGTGAATCCTTGCTTTCAAACTGCGTTAAATGAACGCCGCCCGTGGATACATCGACAAAGCACATACCGACACAGCTTTTCAGCACGCAAATACAGGCGAGAAAATTATTCTTACTCTCGTCAAGCATTGTGCTTTCGATAACCGTACCGGGAGTAATAACTCTCGTTACATCCCTCTTAACGATTCCTTTTGCAAGTGCGGGATCTTCGAGTTGCTCACAAATGGCAACCTTATAGCCCCTTGCAACAAGGCGTGCGATATATGAATCAACACTATGAAACGGAACACCGCACATCGGTGCGCGCTCCTCTTGTCCGCAATCCCTACCGGTAAGCACAAGCTCCAAAACGTTCGAGGCTGTCTTGGCATCCTCAAAAAACATCTCGTAAAAATCACCGAGACGGAACATGAGAATTGTATCGGGATATTGCTCTTTTATTTGAAAATATTGCTTCATCATCGGGGTGAGCTCTGCCATGGGTCAACCATACCTTTCAAAAGCCTCCGAGGAGAATTGCTCCTCGGAAAGCGGATTTATAAATCAGTGGCAACCGCTGCAGGAAGAGCATTCTCCGCCGCAGTCGTGCTCTTGATGAGGCTCGCAGGTAGCGGGATCCTCACCTTGGAGGCAAAGAGCGAAAATGCCGTTGATGTACTGCATAAGCTGATCGACCTCACCTCTTGCTTCCTCGTAAGCCTTCATATTGGGATTCGCCATTATTTGAGCGTAAATTTCGCCGAACTCCTTATCGTATGCCTCGAGCTTCTGCTCGTTCTTGTCTTCCTTTGCCGCTTCGTGCTGGAAAGACATTTGCACAAGCTGTATCTTGGCGATAAGCTCATTGAGAGCATTATCCGCCTCGTTTGTCTTTTGTGCTTCCATAAGCTTTATGCAGCGTTCGTCCTGCTGAAGTGCCGCACCGAGCTCTCTTGCTTTTGCAATTACGTCCATTTTTGTTTCTCCTAACATTGATTTTTATAATAAGCTTTCGCATATTAACGGTTTAATCGGCAAGCTCGCCTCTGAGTATCCATGTAAGCGACTGCGTAACCTTAACATTTCTGAATGTGCCTATGACAGATTCGTCCGCCGGAAATTCAACAATTACATTTCCTTCGGTTCTGCCCTCGACAAGCCCGTTTTTGTTTATACTCTCACAGAGCACCCTGTAAACCCTGCCGAGTGCCGCCGCAGTACGCTTTGCGGCAATTTTTTCCTGTACGTCAAGCAGTTCCCTAAACCATTTTCCTTTTTCTTCTCTTGATACGGGGTCCGGCATCCTTGCAGCCCGTGTTCCTTCTCTCGGCGAGAAAATGAAAGTATACATTGAAGTAAAACCGGCTTCCTTTACAAGAGACACCGTTTCGCAAAACTCCTCATATGTTTCGCCGGGAAAGCCCACAATAACATCGCTTGTTACCGAAAGCTCCGGCATGACGGAATAAGCGTAACCGAGAAGCTCGAGATATTTTTCTCTCGTATATTTTCTGTTCATTTCCTCAAGCACCCTGTTACTGCCGCTTTGGAACGGCAAATGCAAATGCTTTGCAACCTTATCGCACCGAGCCATGGTATCAAGCAATTCATGCGTACAATCCTTGGGATGAGAGGTCATGAAACGAATGATAAAATCGCCCTCGATATCGTTAAGTCTTTGTAACAGCTCGGCAAAATTACAGCCGTAATCGGGATATTTGCCATAGGAATTTACGTTTTGACCGAGAAGCGTAATTTCTTTATAACCGCTTTCTATGAGCGAACGCGCTTCGGCCATTATCAGCTCAGGGTCTCGACTTCTCTCTCTTCCTCTAACATAAGGCACTATGCAATAACTGCAAAAATTGTTACAGCCGTACATTATCGGAAGCCACGCCTTAAAGCCGCTGTCACGGTGTACGGGGAGCTCCTCGGCAATAACGCCGTCACAGTCGGGTAATTCATACACTCTTTTGCCCGTACTTAAATTTCTGTAAAGAAATTCGGGCAGACGGTGTATAACGTGCGTACCGAAAACAATATCCACAAAAGGATAGCTGTTTTTGATTTTCCGAGCTATGTGCTCCTGCTGCATCATGCATCCGCAAAGAAGAATACGCATATCTCTGTCCGCATTCTTCATATTCTTCAAAGCACCGACATTGCCGAAAACTCTGTCCTCCGCATGCTCACGAATGGCGCAAGTGTTGTAGAGAACAAGCTGTGCTTCTTCAAGCTCATCTGTCAAAGTATACCCCATTTGAGTAAGCATACCCTTTAATCTTTCGCCGTCCGCAACATTTCCCTGACAGCCGTATGTACGCACAAAAGCCTTGGGCTGCTGTGCATACCTGATTTCGAGAATGCTTCTGACGGAATCGGCATAATCACGCTGGCGTAAGAGTTCCTCCTGCGAGACGGAAATATTCGTTTTTCTTTCATCAGCCGGCAAGGTCATCCCCCCAAAATAAACGCATATATATTATTATATAATAAAGAGTTGCATTATTCAAGTATAAATTGAACAATGCAACCCGAATTCACAAAAAAATTTATTTTTATTAACCCGATTTGTGCTTATATGGCAAAAATTATTCAAAAAGGCTTTCGGCAAGGTCAAAATTAGCCTTTCTTCTGCTTTCTTCCTCATCAAGACAAGAAACATAACCGTTTCCCGCCCTGAGCAAAATGCTTCCTTCGTGTATTTCGCCGCTGATTTCGGAAACAGGTATATTCAGCACCTCTCCCGAATCCTTTATACAAACGGCAAAATCGTCCTCAATTCTGTCTACGCTGTAAAACATAAAGTCATTACCCTCCGTAATTTACACTCAGTTCTCCGTTTTCGCAGGTGATAACTATATCACCGCAAATATCGGTACGGTATATTTCGTCGGAATACTTTTTCAGCCTGTCAAGCGTCTGCTTATGAGGATGCCCGTAATCGTTATCAATTCCGCATTGAATAACGCAAATTTCGGGTGAAACGGCAGAAAGAAAATCACTGCTCGACGAGGTCTTTGAACCATGATGGCCCACCTTAAGCACATTGCAGTGTAAATCACGACCTGTTTCAAGTATTTCAAGTTCCTCTTCTTTTTCGGCATCACCCGCAAAGAGAAATTTTTTGTCCTCATATGTGAGCATCATTACCGCCGACATATTGTTGAGATCATCCGTGTCGTCCGAAACGGGACCGAGAATTTCAATTTCAGCACTGCCCAATGTATATTTATTTCCTGGGACTGCGGCTTTTACGCTTGCGCCGCTCTCCTTTAAGGCACTTAGGAAAGCTTTGTATGTCTTATTTGTCGGAGTCTGTTTTTCGGTAAGTCTCGGCATTATGACTGTCTCAACGCCGAATTCGGCAATGGTCTCGGGCAAACCGCCCATATGATCGGAGTGCTGATGCGAACACAGAATAAAATCAAGCGTATCAACGCCCTGCGAGCGCAGATATGTTGCGACCTTTTCTTCGTGACCGTTTTCGCCCGCATCAATGAGTAATGTTTTTTCGTCGCATTTTACAAGTATACAGTCACCTTGACCAACGTCGATAAAATGCACCTCAAATGAATCAGAATATGAATTTGCGGGTTCATTGCCGCCGATATCGCCCATACCGACAATATCGGGTATTACCCCCGCTCTAATAAGTACAGCCGCACATGCAACAATAACAATCAAGGCGAGAATGTAGTTTCTTGATTTTCCTTTGCCTTTCAGCAATTTTTCAAGCATGTTAAAAACCGTTTTGTTTTTCATTTATCCTCCTGAATTAACGACGGTATTTTCCGTTTTTGTTTACGGGCTTTTTACGTTCGTTGAACGAAGCGGACGGCCTGACAAGGCATTTATCCGAATTGCCTATTAAATCACGCCTGCCGGCCCGTCTGAGCGCTTCGCGTACAAGCTCCGCATTCTTGGGATTGAAATATTGCAGTAAAGCTCTTTGCATTGCCTTTTCGTGAGGGTCCCTGGCAACATAAACATCCTTCATCGTGTAAGGATCTAGCCCCGTATAATACATACAGGTCGAAACCGTACCCGGAGTCGGATAAAAATCCTGCACCTGTTCGGGCCTTATGCCGATTTTTTTAAGAAAAAGCGCAAGCTCCACCGCATCCTTGAGCGTGCTTCCCGGATGGGATGACATGAGATACGGAACAAGATATTGCTCCTTACCCTCTTTTTTCGTGTATGAAAAATACCTTTTTGAAAACTTAACATATGCTTCTATATGCGGTTTTCCCATTTTATCAAGCACCGCCGCAGAGCAATGCTCCGGAGCAACTTTAAGTTGGCCGCTGACATGGTGCGCCACAAGTTCACGGAAAAAGCTGTCGTCTTTATCCTCAAGCAAATAGTCATAGCGTATTCCCGAACGGATAAATACTTTTTTCACCTTAGGCAACGAACGGACGGTACGCAGAATATCGAGATATTCCGTATGATCCGCCTTTAATCTCGGACAAGGCTCGGGAGCAAGGCATTTTTTACCCTTGCAAAGTCCGCGGTTCTCCTGCCCGTCGCATGACGGTCTGCGGAAGTTCGCCGTAGGACCGCCGATGTCATGAATGTATCCCTTAAAATCCGGCAATTCGGTGAGCAACTTAGCCTCGGAAACTATGGATTCTTTACTGCGTGCGGTGATATACCTACCCTGATGAAAAGCAATCGAACAGAAATTACATGCGCCGAAACAACCGCGGTTGTGAGCTATCGAAAAGCGAACTTCCTCAATGCCGGGAACGCCGCCGTCCTTTTCATACATCGGATGATATGTACGCATATACGGCAAAGCATAAACCGCATCAAGTTCTTGCTGAGATATCGGCATTGCGGGTCGGTTTTGAACCAACATTCGGCTTCCGTGCTTTTGTTTTATTACCTTGCCGACAAAAAAATCCTGTTCGTCCTGCTGAATACGGCAGGACACCGCATATTCTTTCTTTGAAGCGCAGACATTGTCGAAGGACGGACATTCCACTCCGCCGTACGGAGTTTCACGAACATCCACACTGTAGCAAGTTCCGCGAACATCATGAATCCGAGATATCGGTTCGCCACTGTCAAGCCTTTCCGCTATTTCGAGCATCGAGCGCTCACCCATACCGAATGAAAGCAGATCAGCCTGTGAATCAAAAAGTATCGAACGTCGCACCTTATTATCCCAATAATCATAATGCGCAAAGCGCCGAAGCGAAGCTTCAAGTCCGCCGATGATTATCGGAACATCACCGTAAATTTCTCTGATTTTATTGCAGTACACTATAACCGCTCTGTCGGGACGAAGCCCGAATTTTCCAGCCGGACTGTAAGCATCCGAAGAACGGCGTTTCTTTGCAACCGTATAATGTGCGACCATGGAATCAATGTTTCCGCTACTGACAAGAAAGCCGAGACGCGGTCTGCCGAAGCGCTTAAAATCCCTGTCGCTTCTCCAATCGGGCTGTGCAAGAAAAGCGACCTTAAAGCCCGCATTTTCAAGCACTCTTGTAATTATTGCCGCCCCGAAGCTGGGGTGGTCAACATAGGCATCACCGCAAACATAGACAAAATCAGCCTGATTCCATCCCCTGTCGAGCATTTCCTCTTTTGTTACGGGTAAAAATCCGTTCATTGGTTATCTCCGTCATATTTCTTCATCATATTCGCCGTCGTCATCATCAAATATATCGTCGATTTGGGGCGGTGCCGCGCCTGCCGCAGCGGAATCAGAAAGCGCCTGCATCTCATACCACTGCTGTTTGCTTATAAGCACCGCTCTCGGCTTTGCTCCCTCGGAGGGTCCGACAATACCTTTTTCTTCAAGCTGATCCATAACTCTCGATGCCCTTGCATAGCCGAGCTTCAGCTTCTTTTGGAGCATTGTGGTAGAAGCTCCCCCTGCATTGATAACAACCTCGGCGGCATCATTGAGAACCGGATCCCAATCCTCATCGTCACCGTCTTCGTCAATGCGTTTCTTGGCGTTCTCCGCTTGAGCTGCTTTTGTTTCGATTTCCTTCATCGTTTCTTCA
Organism: uncultured Clostridium sp.; assembly: GCA_964400315.1. Lineage (GTDB taxonomy): Bacteria > Bacillota > Clostridia > Oscillospirales > Acutalibacteraceae > CAG-177. The sequence continues at coordinate 25,955 of CAYNUD010000005.1, forward strand.
TTGTAGGTTGACTGTGCCTGCTCCTTGATGTGGTTAACAACACGCTCAACCTCGGCATCCGAG
>CAYNUD010000006.1:0-25235 GCA_964400315.1 uncultured Clostridium sp.
AAACGATATTGTCTATCGACTCACGCATAACCTTAAGCGTTGCTTCCTTACCCGAAGCAATTTGTCTGTTGCCGAAGCGTGCGTCAAGCAGATGATTTCCGAGTATGTTGTCACCCGTAAAAAGCACTAAATCGGGTTTTACCGAATCGTACGCGCGGTCAAGCATTTTAACCATTGCCGGTCGGATATATTTCATATCCTGAGTATCGCTGACCTGCATGATAACAAGTTTACCCGTTTGATTAAATTTTATCCTATTGGGGTTGTTCATATATTTCTCACTTAATTATTCTGTATTTACCTATTATGGGAAGCTCCTTCGCCTGCCCTTTCACCGCATTAACAATACCGAGAATGGTGAGCACAAGCGAAATCACGCCGCCAACAGCGCTTACTATCCAACCGATAATGGGGATAAGAGCAACTATCCCGACGGCAATGTCGAAAAGGAAAAGAAGCAAGCCCTGATTTGCATGGAATTTCGCATACGGCGAATTCGGAGCGGCAACAAGAGGAACAATAAAGAGTATTCCCAAATATGCCAGTACCGACACAACCTTATTGGAAGCGATATCTTCGGGGACATAATCCGCCGTAGTATTTGCCGTTTCCTTAAAAGCATTCACGGCATTGTCGATTTTTTCGTGAAAGCCACCGTTGCCATCGTCGTTAACAGGCGGAACTTTATCGTTATTCGACGTTGCTTCAACCTTTTGACCGCACACGGAACAGAATTTTGCACTCTCGTCAAGTTGACTGCCGCATCCCGTACAATACTTCATTTGCATTCACTCTCCTTATTTTGTTTCACCGGCGGCAATACGTTTTTCCCTGTCCGCAAGGAAGGGCGAGCCTGCGGGGACAACATAAATCATGCCCTTTTCGATAAGCTCGAACGATGCGTCGGTAACATACTGTGTCTCACCGTCAACATTAACTGCGGCGGGCTTTTCACTGTGAATTACAAGCTTTTTACCTCTGCGGAAATCGGTGATGTCCCAATCGAGATGCTCTCCTCTTTTGTATTTATTGAGGAGCGTTGCAAGCTTCAAACGGCTGAGCTTACTCTCGACGGTAACAAAATCAAGCAATTGGTCATCGGGATAAGCCTTCGGAGCGGCCATGAAACCGCCGCCGTACCAACGTGAATTTCCGATAAAGCAGAAAAGGCAGTCTTTTTCGATTACTTCACCGTCGTCAATTTGAATTGTAAAGCGATTACGGAATTTACGCATAAGAGCGTAAAGACAGCCTATGTAATATGCTCCCTCGCCCGTTACGAGGGGGAATTTTTTAATCGTGCCCTGCATTGCGCATACCTCGGCATCCATACCCATAGAGCACTGATTTATTGCTATTTCATCGCCGCACTTTATAAGGTCAAATTCTACGGGAACGCCGTTAACGACATTTTCGAGCACCATATAATCCTCTTTGGTACCGAAAAGTCTGATAAAATCGTTGCCCGAGCCGAGCGGAATAACCGCAACCTGAACGTTTTTAAAGCCGTATGCACCGTTGACAACCTCATAGAGAGTACCGTCGCCGCCGCAAGCATAAAAACGCAGTTCCTCTCCGCTTGCCGCACGCTGCTTTACAAATTCAATACCGTCATTTTTCTTTTGCGTGATAAAAAGCTCGTACTCAAGCGAGAATTTTTTGCAAACCTCTTCGATTTTTGGTTTAATAAAATCGAGAGCCTTCCCCTGACCCGCCGCAGGATTGATAACAAATATGTGCTTCATAACAACAAACCTTTCACACTTATTTATAATACATAAACAACTGACATTTTATCATGCCGTTATACAGCTTTCTGCGTTTATCCGCTTTTCTGCCGAATGCGGCTTCAAACTCCTCATCGGGACTGATTATACTGTAAGACCAACCGTGCTTTTTTTCAAAGACCCGCCCCATCACTTTGTAAAGCTTTTCGCATTCGCTTATATCCAGCAATCTTTCACCGTAAGGCGGGTTACACACCAGAGTACCTTTTTCTGTTTGCGGTGCAAAATTTGCAATATCTGCGGTTGAAAACTTTATCATTGAGCCAACGCCAGCCCTTTCGGCATTCATTGCCGCTATTTCCGCACTTTTGGGGTCAATATCCGAACCGAACGCTTCAAAATCTCGGCATTCACGCACAAGGCTCCGTGCTCTGTCCCGTTCTTCCTCCCAAACATTTCTCGGAATCACACCGAATCTTTCGGCGGAAAAGCTCCTGTTTACGCCGGGAGCAATATTTGCCGCCATCATCGCGCCCTCAATCAAAATAGTTCCCGAACCGCACATCGGGTCATAAAATTTATGGTAAGGTCTGAGATGCGAAAGACTGCAAAGCGCTGCCGCCAATGTCTCCTTTATGGGCGCATCGTTCGCATCAAGCCTGTAGCCTCTTTTATGTAAGCCGTAGCCCGAAGTATCAATAAGCATCGAAACCCTATCTTTCATAATGGAGAACTGTATCTGGTGCACGGGTCCGCTTTCATCAAACCATTCAATTCGGTATTTAGATTTAAGCCGTTCGACGACCGCTTTTTTTATTATTGACTGACAGTCTCTCGTGCTGAAAAGAGCCGAGTTAATAGAATAGCCTTTAACCGGAAAGGCATCGTCCGAACCTATCCATTTTTCCCACTCAAGAGAACGAACACCCTGAAACAGCTCTTCAAAGCTCCTTGCCTCGAACGAGCCGACAAGTATCTGCACTCTTTCGGCAAAGCGGGAACAGATATTTACTCTCGCAAGCATTTTTTCATCGCCGCTGAAAAGCACTCTTCCGTTTTCAGCCGCAACGTTATCGGCCCCAAACTCTCTCAGCTCGGCCGCTATAAGCGATTCCATTCCGAGTAAGCAGGGAATAACAAAATCAATTCTCATAAAATTCTCCATTAGCTGTAATTTGTAAAGGATTGCCATATCAAGAGTAAAGCGGGAACCGGAAATTTCGGTTCCCGCCGTTGACTAATCCGACTTTATAGGAAGCAACGTTCATTCAACCTCGGGAGTTATAAGCCCGTAGCCGCCGTCGTTGCGCCTGTAAACTACGCTGATATCGCCGTGTTCCTCATTAAGGAACACATAAAACTGGTGACCCACAAGATTCATTTGAAGAATAGCCTCATCCACGGATTCGGGCTTAAGAAGAACGGTTTTTCTTCTTACCAGCTCAAAGGCTTCTTCCTCGGCAACGCTTTCCGCTTCATCGGAGAAAGCATCAAAACTGCCGCTTCTGAGTCTCTTCTCGATTCTTGTTTTGTTCTTGCGAATCTGCCTGATAAGCGTGTCAACGCACTTATCGAGAGCTTCATTCATGTTCTCGGCTCTCTCCTGCGCCCTAAAGACCATTCCGTTATTATTAACGGTGATCTCGACCGACTGCGATGACTTTTCAACAGTTACCGTTACCTTTGCCTCTGCATCAGGTCCGAAGAATCGCTCTATTTTTGCTAATTTCTTCTCTGCGTGTTCCCTGAAGGAGTCTCTCGGTGAGCACTTACGCCCTGTAATTGTGATTTTCATATAGTCATCTCCTTTATTGCTTTTGAAGCTGTCTTGCTTCACCGTTATTATAGCATATATAAACAAAAAAATAAAGGGTTTTTCGAAAAAATTATTGCAAATGTCGAAAAAGTTTAGAATTAAATCACAATTTCCGCATGGCGGGTAACATGGCAGCCGACATTTACGGCAACCGGCAGTCCGGCAATATGGGTGGGCTTAACCTCTACCGCAACGGAAAGAGCGGTTGTTTTTCCGGAAAAGCCCTGCGGCCCTATATTCAATTTATTGACTTCCTCAAGCATGTCGGCTTCAAGTGCGGCGTAAAATTCATCCGGGTTATGTTCATTAACACTTCTGCAAAGCGCCTGCTTTGCTAAGAGAGCACACTGCTCAAAATCCCCGCCTATTCCGACACCGAGCACCATCGGGGGGCAAGGATTACTTCCCGCCAGCCTTGCTGTTTCGACAACAAAATCAATGATATCGGCCCTTGTTGCCGACGGTGTAAACATCTTGATTCTGCTCATATTTTCACTGCCGAAGCCCTTTGGAGCAACAACAATGCGGAGCGAATCGCCACGAACTATTCTCGTATGCAAAACAGCAGGCGTATTATCGCCCGTATTCACTCTTCTGAGTGGGTCGGCAACCACGGAACAGCGTAAGCATCCCTCGGTATACCCTTCGGCTACACCTTCATTTACCGCCTCCTCAAAAGAGCCGTCGGTAAAATGTATTTCCTGTCCGACTTCGGCAAATACAACCGCCATTCCCGTATCCTGACAAACGGGAATATCCATTTCCCGTGCCGCCTCGATATTTTCGGTAAGAAGCTGCATGATACGTTTGGGCAATGCACCGTCTTCGCTTAAAGCACATTCGGAAATTCTGTTTTCAAGCTCCTGGGGGAGCTGTTTGTTTGCATCAATGCAAAGCTTTTTTACGGCATTTTTAACCGTGACAAGGCTTAATTCTCTCATCTTCACCATTTCTCAAAAAGAAAACGGAGGCAGTACGCCCCCGTGTCTGTTATTTTTGACCTCTGCGGGAAAATCCGACACTGCCGCGTTTTGAATCAGTACGCTTGAGGTCGATCATTTTTTCATCACTGACCTGCTTAAAGCGAGCCATCATATCTTCAAAAGACTGCTTTTCACCTATCGGCGCCGATTTTTGACCGTTCCATACCTGTGGTGAACGTCTTTCACCTCTCGGCCTCTGGCCTGCATTGCGAGTCTTTTTCTGTTCACCCGACTGTTCGTTGAGCTTCTTAATAGAGAGACTGATTTTGCCTTGAGGAGTTACGGAAATAACCTTTGCGGTAACCTCCTGCCCTACGGTCAAATGCTCTTTGATATCCTTAACATAATTGGACGCGACCTCGGAAATATGAATCATTCCCGTCTTTCCGCCCTCAAGCTCCACAAAAGCTCCGAAATCGGTCAATCCGGTGACCTTGCCGCTGACAACTGCGCCTTCTTCAATTTGCATAAACTAAGCTTTTTCCTTCCGTGTGTTAATATATCAAAACCGACTTGCAAATCGGCCTTATGACACCTCAGAGTCAAAATAGACTCTTTCCTCGGGCTTGGCATAGCCGTACTGTTCCCGTGCTATGCGTTCAATATATTCGGCATTGTCGCCGTTTTCGATATACGCCTCAAGATCGGCATTTTCATCAAGCTGAAGATTATATTGCGACATAAGCTCGGCATTTATCCGCTTTTGAGCCGACACCTTAACGCCGAGACTGATAAGTGTTGTTACGAAAAAGCATAAAAGAGCAAAAATGAAGGCGCAGACTATCACGCTGTGTTTGCGAGTTCCGTTTTTAACAGCCGACATAGTATCTAATCCTTTCGATTTTTGGAAAGAAAACAATTCTTGTAATAACCTAATACATTATACACTATACCTCTATGCTTTTGCAAGACAAATTTTGCATTTTTATCATTTTTTTGAGAGGTTTTTTTTATTTGAGCCACCTTTGCGGTCGCTTTTCTGCCGATTTTTCTTGCGCAACGCACAAACGGCGAGAATATCATGCTAAACATACGGCGGATGAAGCCGACAACAAAAGAGGTAATCCTTATCGCAACAGCTCCGAAAGATATATAGTAGATCAGCCAACCGATGACTTCTCCGAAAACCGCAAATGCTCTGAGTCTGCCCGAATCAAACGCCATAAAAAAGCAGAAATCGAAAAAAGTGCAAAAGCAGAAATACAGGATATCCGTTATCGGAACAAGCACCGCGGAATTTGAGAGTATGAGCCGCACCGTGCGGAAAACATCGTACAGTATTCCCAAAAGGAATCCTAAGCCGACGGAAAGCAAAAAAAGCCGTGTTTGCTCCGTTATCCCCTGTATGTATATCATTTATCTGAACACTCTACTGAAAAAGCCGCCGTTCTTCACAGCTTCTTCCGAATAAATAAGAGCTGATATACTGCCCTCAACCGTAAGCTCCCCCACCTCAACGCTTAGTCTGTTTATATGAAGGTCCCTACCCCTTACCGTAAGCTCCCCCAAATCGGTAAACACGACCACGGTTTCTTCGTCAAAGCTGTCAACATCCGAAACACCGGAAACGGTCAGCAATCTCCTGTCTTCAAGCACAAGATTGTGCGGCATGGCGGGCATATTTTTTTCATCAGGCATAAATAAACCTCCCGTTTTATTATTCGATAAATAATATGCTTCGGGAGGTCTGTTTATTCTTATTTGACCGCATTACAATTGGCGGAACATCAGCGCCGCGCTTTCTTTTGTTGCGTGTTCACTGACATTAAGGACTTCGAATTTGCTCGTATTTGAGCCGAAAGTAAGCTCGATAATGTCTCCCACCTTAACGTCATACGACGCTCTTGCGGGCTTGCCGTTAACGCTGACATGTTTTGCATCGCAAGCTTCATTTGCAACGGTACGCCTTTTTATAATTCGAGATACTTTAAGGTACTTATCAAGTCTCATGTTTTTCACCTAAAAATCGAGGGACTGTCAAAACAGTCCCCCATAAGCTTTAATTATTCGGCAACCTTTGCCTTAAGAGCTGAACCTGCCTTGAAAGCGGGAACCTTGGTTGCGGGAACGGAAATAACCTCGCCTGTTCTGGGATTGCGAGCCTGCTTCTCTGCACGCTCACGAACCTCAAAGGTACCGAAGCCAACGAGCTGAACCTTATCGCCGGCTGCAAGAGCATCTGCTACTGCTGCAAAAACAGCGTTTACCGCCTTCTCGGCGCACTTCTTCTCAATGCCCTCGTTCTTTGCAATTGCGTTTACAAGATCTGACTTGTTCATTTGATTTACTCCAATCTTTTAATTTCTATTTATAAATACGCAAGGTATTCATATTCTTTCCTTAGTTGCGGATAGCTTTTGCTTCGTCCCAAAGACTGTCAAGAACGGCTATACCCGCCGTACTCATATCTATGTTTCTTTGTTCCGCCAACTTTTCCACGACGGCGAATCTGGCAAGAAATTTATCGTTTGCCGCAGTCAACGCCTCCTCGGCATCAACCTTAACAAACCTCGAAATATTGACGGCGGAAAAAAGAAGGTCACCCAATTCCTCCTCAATATTCTCTTTGTCATCATTTGCGATTGCCGCTTTCAGCTCCTCGATTTCTTCATACGTTTTATCGAGTGCTCCGTCGACGTCGTTCCAATCGAAGCCGACATCGGCAGCCTTCTTTTGAAGCTTTGTTGCCCTCATCAAAGCGGGTAGCTCTCGGGGAACACTCTGCATAGAGTCAGTAGTGTTTTTTTGACCCTTAGTCTTTCTCTTGATGGCATCCCAATTTGTAAGAACATCATCAACGCCCGAAACACTGACCTCGCCGAAAACATGGGGGTGGCGTTCAATCAGCTTTTTGCAAACGCCGTCCGCCGCATCATCAAAGGTGAACACTCCGTTTTCCTGCTCCATGAGCGAATGAAAAACCACCTGCATAAGCAAATCGCCGAGTTCTTCGCAAAGCAACGCCTTATCGTCCTTATTAATTGCCTCAATAACCTCGTAGGTTTCTTCAATTAAATTTTTCTTTATACTCAAGTGCGTTTGCTCTGCATCCCACGGACATCCGCCGGGTGCTCGCAGGAGCTGCATTATCTTCACCAAATCATAAACATCATATTTGTCTTTGAACTGAAAATCCTGCATTTTGCACCTCCGAAAACGACTAAATAGTATTTTACCCTAAAAGTCCGTATTTTTCAAGCACTTTTGCAATTTTTTCTCCCTTTGGTATAACAGAAATATCATCTTTTGATACGCCTTTTACCAAAAGCAGGGAAATTACGTATACAATGGCCGCCAAAGCGATTGCTATCAGCGCCGAAACGGTGCCCATGTTGAGTATACTTTTCGAGGTATCTGCGGGAAAAATGCGGTTAAGCAATCCGTTTGAAGCGTAAGCGGTAACGCCGCAAAGCACCGCACAGATGAAAGGCTTAAGAAAAACAGAGGACCAACGAACACGGATTTTCGATATCTTCAAAAGTGCGGCAAGATTGCAAGCGACGATAATCACATAGAAAAGTATCGTTCCCGCAACGGCTCCGTAAATATTGAATTTCGGATTACCCACAAGGATAAAATTGCAGAGTATTTTGCACACCGCCGCAACCACGACAGATTTTACCGGAATATCGGCTCTGCCTATCGCCTGAAGCATATTCGTAGTGGGCGTTGATATCGCTATAATGCCCGTTGCGAAGCCGTACGCCGCCATTATAGGAGCTATTACCGAAACGGCATCGGAACTTGAGCCCCTGCCGTAAAGAACGGTAAGAATGGGCGTTGCAAGAGAAGCCATGCCGATGCCGGCGGGTAAAGCTATGAGCATTCCGACTCTCAACACAGTCTCGATAGTCGAACGTGTGGCCTTTTTGTCCTTAACGACCCACGCCGCCGCAAGAGCAGGCAAAGCGCTGACACCGAGTTGAATCGTTATTGTGGGTACGAGATTTTTAAAATCAAGAGCGGAACCGTAAGCTCCCCAAAAATACTTTACAACCTCATCAACATCGGAAAGATCGACTCTCGAAAGCCTAACCGCTTCGTTTATCGCCTCGGAGTGCATCTGTATAACCGCGTTAAAATCGGATTCAAGCGCCGATTTAAGCCTTGCCTGTATCGTAACGGTATCTATCAGATTCGTTATGTTCAGTATCAAAGCACTGATAACCATGGGAATGGCTATCTTTATCATTTCTTTCGCCAGAGCTTCACCCTTGGGAGGCTTCGGCGAATTGACAAGCTGTACCCTGTCAAATCCGTCGCCTTTGATCTTATGGCATATCATGAGAAAAAGCAGACTTGCCACCGAGCCTACCGTAACGCCGAGAACCGCACCTGCCGCCGCCCACGGAACGATAACGCTGTTCGCCTCGGTAAGACTTGTAACCTGATTACCGAAAACGGTTGCGCTGATATTTCCCGATGCCGCCATTCCCTTTTCGTACTGACTTGTACCTACGGAAATTATCGTTTTCGCAAGGAGCAGACCGACTATAAGCTTGCCGAGGGCTTCTATAACCTGAGATATCGCCGTCGGCGTCATATTTCTCAGACCCTCATAATAGCCGCGGTACGCCGACATATAGCAACAAAAGAATACGGACGGAGCAACGCATAAAATAGCGGGAATACTCTTTGTGCCGGCAACGAAATATGCGTAAGGATATGCAACAATAAATATTATCAGCGTTCCGACCGTACCGACTATCAGAAAAATTCTTTTTGATACGTTAAACACCGCACGTGCATCGCGGTATTTGTTTAACGCAACGCTTTCCGCAACCATTCTCGACACCGCGACGGGCAATCCTGCCATAGATATTGCGAATATCGGGGTATATATTTCGTATGCGGATTGGAAATATCCTCTGCCGACTGTGCCGAGCATATCCGTCAGCGGCATTTTGAACAATGCACCGATTACCTTTACGGAAACAACGGCAACCATAAGTATCACCGCTCCGTTAAGAACCGATTGATTTTTTCGGGAAGCCAATAGGCTCACTCTCCTTCATCCTGTAAATTCCCGCAGGAGCGAATCCGACGGAAGAAAAGAAATATCTATATTCCTAAACAATTTCAGTTTATCTGTGAGCAACGCAGCTTTTTCTTTATATTCACCGTCACCGACTTCGGAAAACAAGTCGATCGCCTGCCTCGACAAAACGCAGGGCTCACACGGGTGAAACGAATTTATCTTGACATCGGCAAGATTTTCGAAAGGAAAAAGATATTTGTCCTCACCCCGTGTAACGCTCTCCCATATTCCGAAGGTGCGTTCAACAGGCATCGCTCTAAACAGGCTGTCCCTAACTGCACGGCGTATAAATCTCAGTTCCCTTTTCGAGAGCAGCACACTGCCGTCGTTTTCATAAACTCTTGAAGAAACGCTTACATATATATTGTATAGCCGTTCTCTGTCAAGTTCTGCCGTCACGGCAGGGTTCAGCGCATGCAGTCCTTCGGTAATTATGATATCGTTTTGCGAAAGTGTTATTTTTTTGGCATTATTGCGTTTCGTTCCGCTGGTAAAATCGAATATAGGAAGCAGACTTTCCCCGCACTCCAAAAGACGGCAAAGACAGCTTCGAAGCAAAGCCGTGTCGAGCGCTTCAACACTCTCATAGTCAGGCTCACCGTTCTCATTAAGCGGATAAGCTTCATCATGCGAACGGTAAAAATCATCAAGCGACACAACATACGCTTTACCGCCAAGGCTTTCGATTTCCTCCGAAATAAGCGAAGCGGTGGTGGTTTTACCCGATGATGACGGTCCTGCCAACATAATTATCTTTTTATTTTCGTCATAAAAAGCGGTTTTTGCCGCATTTCTCACGGCGGTTCGGTATCCCTCGGTACAATCAAGCACAAATTTCCGAGGTGCAAGAGCAAGGTTATTTATCCTTGAAAAGGTATATTCTTCTTTCACGCTTTCATCACCTTTATAAAGCTGTTGTTACTTTAGTATGACAGATAAAAGCTCTTTATTCCGTTTTTACGCTCGGTTATTTTATCAAAGCCCGATATATATTCATACGGATATTTATAATTGAATATTCTTTCTATTTTGGTACCGTTCGGCTCACACAGTTTTGTCACTCCGCCCGCGCCTGCGGCAAGAACGGTGTGGCACTCCTCCATCATATACACGTTGTAAAGACCTTGTGTACCGTTTTTGCACCAACCGACATTTTCAAGATTTCCGACACATTTGCTCTGCCTATACATATAATAGGGCGAATATTCGTTTTCGTCAAGATATTTCCACGCATATTCAAGCATTTTTTCCGCAGCTTTACCGTCTGCAACGCCCGTACCCGAAGCATTGAGTTCAGAAGAACGCTTCAGCGCAAGCGTATGTACGGTAATATTTTCGGGAGAAAGAGCCACTGCGGTATCGACACTTGCGATAAAATCATCAACACTTTCCTCGGGCAAACCCGCTATCAAATCCATGTTTATACAGTCGAAATCATAGGATTTTGCAAGCTGATACGCCTTTATCGCCTGCTCCACGGTATGCTTTCTGCCGATAAGCTCCAGCGTTTTTTGATTAAAGGTCTGCGGATTTATACTGATTCTTCCTACGTTATGTATTCTTAATGCCCTAAGCTTTTCGGGAGTTACGGTATCCGGTCGCCCTATCTCAACTGTGTATTCTCGGAGCGAAGACAAATCAAAGCTATCCTCAATACGGCACAGCAGTCTGTCTATCTGCGGAGCTTCAAGAACTCCCGGAGTGCCGCCGCCGAAATAAACGCTTTCAAGCCGCAAACCGAGCTCCGATACCGTTTTCCCGATTCCGTCAAGCTCCTCGGACAGCTTATCGAGATATTCGGGAAGCAGTTTTTTGGCATTTGAGTTTGCTATTGAATGCGAAACAAAGGAGCAATAGCTGCACCTTGTCGGGCAAAACGGTATTGAAACATAAAGGCTGAATGAATTTTCAGACGACGATGCAACAATTTTCTTTTCGGCGCAGGCAACGGTTGCCGCAAGATGCGCCTTTTCGGGACTCACAAGCAAATCTCGGGTAAAATAATCGACCGCTCCCGCCTCACCGAGCTGTTCGGTCAGACGAAGCATCAGCTTTGACGGGCGTACTCCCGTAAGCAGTCCCCAAGGAGGGATATATCCCGTTTCCGCACTGAGTAATTCAAAAATCAGACGAGCCGTTGCAAGCTCACATTTGTCACGGAAGCCATCTCCTTTTTTCACAATATGAGCAGAGGCGAAACGAACATTGCCGTCTATATTGCTTGTTGCTTCAATGTGTGCACCCGATTCGTCGGAAACCATGCGGGTAACAACGGTTTTTGAATCCTCACCGTCGTCATCATATCTTATTTCTATTTTTTCATTGGGATAATACACACGGCACAGGTTTTCACATTCATAATGAAAATCGTGCCCGAATATTCGCAAAATCACTTTCTGTTCATCCTTCGTATCCAATGATTGCTTATTCTTTCCGAATCAAGCGTAGTTTCGCGGTTGTGCCCCGGGAGCACTCTGTAATCTCCGTCGAGCGCTATCAGGCGGCGAAGAGAATTGTTCATATCCTCGGCACTGCCGCCGAGAAAATCGGTTCTGCCAACCGTTCTGCAAAAGAGAGTATCGCCGCTGATTATGACTCGATCATTTTCCGAAATATAGCAAACGCCGCCCGCGGTATGTCCCGGAGTATGCATGACGTTTATTCTGCTTTCGCCGAGAGAAATAACATCTCCGTCGGCAACCAAAATATCGGCTTTCACGGTTTCGGGGTCCTGCGGAAGATTTCCGTGCGCAAGGCTTTTATGCGGATCGAGGAGACATTCGCTGTCTTTTTCGTGTATAACGACCGCCGCGCCGGTATCCTTTTTTAAACCGCAGACACCGCTGATGTGGTCAAAATGACCGTGCGTAATCAAAATATAACGCAAATCAACATCTGCGGCTTTTAAGGCATTCTTTATTGCATCGCCGTACCAACCGGGGTCAACGATTGCCGCTTTGCCGCTCGCTTCGTCAATCAGCAGATAACAGTTGGAAAAAATCTCATGTTCGAGCTGTATTTTTTCTATTTTCATAGTATATCACCTTTTAGTCCATACGTCGGTATCCGCCACTATCGTAACAGGTCCGTCGTTTTCAATGGAAACAAGCATATCCGCCGCAAAAACTCCCGTTTCCACTTTTTTTACGCCCTGTGCTCTCAGTTCATCGCAAAAAGTGAGATAAAGCCTGTTTGCCTCCTGCGGTTCTGCGGAATCGGTAAATGACGGACGGTTTCCTTTTTTGATGTCGGCACAAAGCGTGAACTGCGATATAACAAGTATTTCTCCGCCGACATCAAGGATGCTTTGGTTCATTTTACCGTTTTCATCCTCAAACACTCTAAGCTTTGATATCTTTGCCGCAAGCAACCGAGCCTCAGCATCGGTATCTCCGTCCATAACGCCGAGAAGAACATTAAAGCCCTTTCCCGCCGATCCTTTCAGCTCTCCGTCAACCGTTACCTTTGTGCTAATGACTCGTTGGATTACCGCTCTCATTGAATTATTCCTCCGTTATTAAACGCCTGCTCTTTCGACGCTCAAAACTCCCGATATCTTCGACAGCTTTGCCGTCAGCGAATTGAGGTGCTCAACGCCGTTGACCGAAACGGTGAGCATTATGGATGTTCTTCCGTCCTTGGTATTGCGGGCGCTTATGTCGTTTATCATTATGTGCATATTTGCGAGCAAACTTGATACGTCCGCAAGCAAGCCTATGCGATTAAGGCAGGATATTTGAAGAGTACACTTGAAATCCTCTCGAATATTGGTATCCCAATACGCTACCACCCATCTGTCGGGTTCACCCGCTTTTGAAATATCGGCAGGTACATTCGTACAGTTTCTTGTATGAATGGAAACACCGTGACCTCTTGTTATGAATCCGATAATGTCATCCCCCGGCAGAGGATTGCAACAACGCGAAAATTTAACAAGGCAATTATCTATGCCTTCGACGACAACTCCCTCGGTACTCTTTGTGCGTTTTTTGACGGGAGCAACGGTCAAAACAGGCTCCTCGGCCTTTGTCTGCTTTACATAATCTTCCTTGATTCTGGGCATCAAACGCATGAGAGAAATTCCGCCGTAGCCTATTGCGGCGTAGAAATCCTCAACGCTCTTGCAATGTTGCCTTTCGGCAATTTTTCGGATAAATTCATCATAATCGGCATCGCTCAGACGAATAAAATTTCGTTTGAACTCTTTTTCAACCTCATTCTTGCCCTCTGCAATGTTTTCATCTCGGCGCTCTTTTTTGTACCACTGTCTGATTTTGGCCCTTGCCTGACTCGTTTTGACAATATTCAGCCAATCGCGACTCGGGCCCTTTCCCACTTGCGAAGAAGTAAGCACTTCGACGATTTCGCCCGTTTTTACCTGATAGTCGAGCGGTACTATTCTTCCGTCAACCTTTGCGCCTGTCATTTTGTTACCCACCGCGGAATGTATGGCATAAGCGAAATCTATTACGGTTGCGCCCATCGGCAAATCAAACACGTCTCCCTTGGGCGTAAACACAAAGACCTCCTCGGGTACAAGGTCGCTTTTAATGGTTGAAACAAGATCTTCGACATCCTCGCTGTCGCTTTGGTTTTCAAGCAGTCGGCGAATCCACGCAAGTCTCTCTTCGAATTTGACCGTTCCGTTAATGCCGAGCTTGTATTTCCAGTGAGCGGCAATACCGTATTCGGCGGTATGATGCATTTCCCATGTTCTTATCTGAACCTCAAACGGAATGCCCTCCTTGCCCAAAACGGTGGTATGAAGCGACTGATACATATTCGGCTTCGGCGTTGAAATATAATCCTTAAATCTGCCCGGAATCGGCTTGAACATATCATGAATTACGCCGAGACAGTTATAGCAGTCTATCACGGAATCAACGATAATTCTTACCGCATAGATATCGTAAATCTCATCAAAATTCTTATTTTGCATATACATTTTTCGATATATGCCGTGAACGGATTTGATTCTTCCGCTGACCTTTGCGCCCGAAACAACCGTAGGTATTCTTTCTTCGATTCGAGCCTTTATATCCTCCAAAAACTCGTTTCTCGTTTTGCTCTGCTTTTCAAGCGCCGCACCGATATCGCTGTATGCCACCGGATCAAGATAGCTTATTGAAAGATCCTCAAGTTCTTCCTTTATGGGTCTGATACCGAGACGATGAGCTATCGGTGCATATATCTCGATTGTTTCCAAAGCGATATCGCGCCTTCTCTGCTCGGGCTTATACATAAGCGTTCTCATGTTGTGCAGACGGTCGGCAAGTTTTATGATAATAACGCGAATATCCCGAGACATTGCCATGAGCATCTTGCGGATATTTTCCGCCTGCTGTTCCTCTTTTGTCTGCAAAGGAACCTTACCGATTTTGGTAACGCCGTCTACAAGCTCCGCAACGGTCTCGCCGAAATCCCGCTTTATTTCGTCGTTGGTAAGCTCGGTATCCTCAACGGTATCGTGCAACATTGCCGCAATAACGGACGCATCATCCATACCGAGTCGCGCAAGTATTATCGCAACGCTCAGCGGATGCATTATATACGGCTCACCCGACAGCCTTTTTTGCTCCGCATGGAAGCTTGCCGCCACCTCATAAGCCCGTTTTACGTTTTCAATCTCCTCCTGCGTATAGCCCTTGCCGATAATGCCTATCAGCGTTTCCAGTCCTTCTTCGGGAGTAGAGAAAACATCGACTTTTTCTTTTCCGTAATCTTTCATGTTGCCTCCGTATCAAATAAAGCTCCTAAGCCGTTTCATAATCTCGGAATCCTCAAGATTGACCTTTTGCGCGGTCTTGGGAGCGGTGACGTTATTAAAAACATCAATTGCCAGCACACCCATTTCAAGCATGATTTCAACCGTGACGGATATGGCGGCAAGTCTCTCTCCGTCATCACCCAAACGGGTACACAGCACCTCGCAATATTTATCCTTGAGTGAATTTGCTTTTATACTCTTGAACACCTCGACCTCGAGAGCGCGATCGGGCAACAGCTTTTTCGCTTCTTCCGATGTAAGCTGTTCCCCTCTCATAAATTTCTCGAAAAGCGAAAGCGATGCCAGCACCTTGTCTTCATCGGTTCCCGTCGGTCTTATTCCTTTCACGACAACGGAAATTCTTGCCTCTCCGTTGTATGTATTTTTATCGAGATTAACTGCAAGGTCAACGGTATCTCCCTTTTCAAAAGGGAAGCATTTGTCCTGCATTCCGAAATACACAACGCCCGTGCGCGCACCGTTTTTGGACACCATCATTCTTACGTGCCTGCCGTCGGAAACCGAAGCGATATCGTCGAGTTTGACTCCGAAAAGCCCGAAGCACGGCTGAGGATTTCCCGCGCCGAAAGGTTCAAGCACCGAAATCGCCGAAAGCATATCAAACCCTATTGAAGCGGGCTGAATGCGACAATCTATTCTCTGTATCGCAAACGGTACTTCTTTATCTGCGGCATATTCGTTTATTCTTATTCTGAATTCATCTATCCTGTCCGCACTCAAGCCTATTCCCGCCGCAAGAGTATGGCCTCCGAAGTGGTCAAGACAGTCGGAAACACTTTCTATAGCATCGTAAATCGAAAAGCCCTCTATGCTTCGGCACGATCCTTTTGCGCTCTCGCCGTCTTTTGAAATGACAACGGCGGGTCTGCCGTAACGCTCGGTTATTCTTGCGGCAACGATTCCGATTACGCCCTGATGCCATCCCTCGGCATCGACAACGATTATCTTTCCGCCCTTTATCTCGGGCTTGCTTTCTATCTGTGAAATCGCCTGTGAGAAAATTTCCGTTTCCGTTTTTTGTCGGAGAAGATTCAACTGATTGATTTCTTCCGCAAGAAGCTGTGCCGAGTCGTCATCATCGCAAAGCAACAAATCGAGAGCTTTGTTTGCCGTACTCATTCTGCCTGCCGCATTGATTCTCGGGCAGAATGTAAACGCCGCCGTTGAAGCGGTAAACGGCTTTTTCGAACACCCCGCAGCTTCTGCAAGCGCGGAAATGCCGGCCCTCGGTTCTTCATTCATGATTTTAAGTCCCTTACGCACCATTACACGGTTTTCGCCGGTCAATGTAACAACATCGCCTATCGTGCCCAAAGCAACAAGATCTCCGTACTCGGAAAGGAGCATGTTCTCCTCTGCTCCTTCGAGAGCACAAACGAGCTTAAACGCAACTCCGACGCCCGCCATTTCTTTGAATGTACTCGGACAATCGGGACGGTGCGGATCCACGACCGCACAGGCGTCGGGAAGCACGTCGCCTACCTTATGGTGGTCGGTTATGACGAGGGAAATGCCGAGCTCTTTTGCGTGAGCCGCTTCCTCGACGGCGGAAACGCCGTTATCCACGGTCACAATGAGCCGAACTCCGCGTTCCGCAAGAATATCAATAGCTCCGTTGTTGAGGCCGTAGCCCTCGGTCAATCTGTCGGGAATATAGCGTATTACGTTTGCTCCGCGTGCTTCAAGATAGGAATAGAGCAATGCCGTAGCCGTTACTCCGTCGGCATCGTAATCTCCGAAAACACATATAAGCTCAAATTCATCAATGGCTCGGTTTATACGTTCGGCCGCCGCATCCATATCTTTTATTGAAAACGGGTCAAGCGACAAGGGCGCATCTCTGTTTAAAAAATCGTCAATGGAATCTATATCGTTAAAGCCTCTGGAGGTAACGAGAAGGGCGGCAAAAGGGTCAACGCTCAGCTCCTGTGCGGTTGCTGCGGCGATATCCTTACTGCTTTTTGCCACTACCCACTTCTTTCTTCTCATCAGCAATCATCCTTTCAATCATTGTAGTATAACATTATTTTATACATATTTCAAGGTTTTTTAATACTTTAGCCAAAACAAGAAATTTATGTTTTGTTTTCGGAATTATATTGACGGTTTCGCATTCCGAATTATCTTGCGTTATTTTCCTGCTGTATAATCTGTTTTCCGTCTGTGCGGACGAAATATATAGGATTTCGGCATCAAAATACAGTCGGTGATTTATGCAAGCGAAAAAAGCAAAATTTCCTCTTAAAATGGCATCAAAAACTGTTGTTTTCTCCGTTGGGCTGTGATATAATACGGTTGGTTAAATATATTTACGGAGGTTTTTAAAATGATCTATGATGTTGCAGTCGTAGGTGCCGGCGTTATCGGCTCGCTCATTGCCAGAGAGTTGAGCCGCTACGAAGTCAATGTTGCTCTTATCGAAAAATGCAACGATATGGCAATGGGTACTTCAAAAGCAAACAGTGCGATAGTTCACGCCGGTTTTGATGCAAAGCCCGGCACTCTCAAGGCAAAATTCAATGTCAAAGGCACCGCTATGATGCCCGAACTGTGCAAGACCCTCGGCGTACCTTTCAAGCCCGTCGGTTCTCTTGTCGTTGCTTTTTCCGATGATGAAATGCAAACCTTAAACGAGCTTCTCGAAAGAGGAAAGGCGAACGGCGTCCCGAATCTTGAAATCTATGATGCCGCAAAGCTCCGCGAGGTTGAGCCGTCTGTTTCGGACAGCGCAAAAGGCGCTCTTTGGGCTCCGTCGGCCGGCATTGTCTGTCCCTACGAGTTGACGATAGCCGCAGCCGAAAACGCAGTGGTAAACGGCACCGAATTTATCCGTAATTTCGGCGTATCCGAAATTGAATTCAACGGCACAAACTTTACGCTTTCAAACGGTGTCAAAACCGTTGAAGCGCGATATATTGTCAATGCCGCGGGTGTGTTCTGTGACGAGGTTGCCGCTCTTATCGGCGACACTTCCGTTCACACCGTCCCGAGAAAGGGCGAATATATGCTTTGCGATAAATCCGTAGGCTCGCTTGCAAAGCACACGATATTCCAGTGTCCGTCAAAAATGGGCAAAGGTATTCTCGTTACGCCCACCGTTGATGGAAATCTCCTTATCGGTCCGAGCGCTCTCGACATAGAGGACAAAACGGATGTTTCCACAACATCCGTCGCTCTTGCGGACATTCTTACCGCCGCCAAAAAGTCCGTTCCCTCTCTGACAACAAGAGAGGTCATAACCTCCTTTGCCGGTCTTAGAGCACACTGTGACAGAGACGACTTTATCATTGAACCCAGCGAAAAGAACGACAGATTTATAAATGTTGCGGGAATTGAATCTCCCGGACTTTCATCGGCTCCCGCCATCGCCGAATACACCGCAAAAATGCTTGCCGATGCAATTAATGCAAAAGAAAAAAGTAATTTCAAGCCCGAAAGAGCGGAGCCGGTACGTTTCAGACACATGAGTAATGCAGAACGCAAGGCTCTAATTGAAAATAATCCCGCCTACGGCAGAATTATCTGCCGCTGTGAGACCGTAACGGAGGGCGAAATTCTCGATGCGATTCACGCTCCTGCGGGTGCAAGAGATGTTGACGGCGTTAAACGCAGAACGAGAGCCGGCATGGGTCGCTGTCAGGGCGGCTTCTGCGGTTCCAAAGTCGTTGAGCTTCTCGCACGGGAGCTCGGTGTCGAAATAAATGAAATAACCAAATTCGGCGGCGATTCGAAAATCCTTTATGAAAGAACAAAGTGAGGCGGAAAAAATGCAGAATTATGATATCGTTGTAATCGGCGGAGGTCCCGCCGGCATGGCAGCCGCACTCAAAGCAAAGGAGTGCGGAGTTGACAGCATTCTCATTCTCGAAAGAGCGGAGACTCTCGGCGGTATACTCGAACAGTGCATACACACTGGCTTCGGTCTCCATTATTTCGGCGAAGAGCTTTCCGGACCCGAATATGCGGACAGATTCATTCAGCTTGTAAACGAACAAGATATTGAATACAAAACCGATACCATGGCGTTGGAAATAACCGAAAACAACGTTGTATATGCCGTCAATAAAACAGACGGTTTGCTTGAAATACAGGCAAAGTCGGTTATTCTCGCAATGGGCTGCCGTGAACGTCCGAGAGGCGCTCTCAATATCGCAGGTACAAGAGCCTCCGGTGTCATGAGTGCCGGAACGGCGCAAAAATATGTAAACATAGACGGCTATATGCCCGGAAAAAAGGTCGTTATTCTCGGCTCGGGCGATATCGGTCTTATCATGGCGCGCCGCATGACTCTTGAAGGCGCCGAGGTCAAGGTAGTTTGCGAACTGATGCCCTATTCAAGCGGTCTTACCCGTAATATCGTTCAATGTCTCAACGATTTTAATATTCCGCTCCGCTTAAGCTGTACCGTTATTGAGGTTCACGGCAAGGACAGAGTAGAGGGCGTTACCATTGCCGATGTTGACGAAAACCGCAAGCCCATCAAGGGCACAGAGCAATACATTGAATGCGACACTCTTCTTCTTTCTGTCGGACTTATCCCCGAAAACGAGCTCACAAGAGCCGTAGGCATTCAGCTCGACCCCATCACCAACGGTGCGGTCGTCGACGAATACAGAGAAACCTCGCACAAAGGCGTTTTCGCGTGCGGCAACGTTCTTCACGTTCACGACCTTGTTGATTACGTTACTCTCGAAAGTCAGACGGCGGGCGAAGGTGCGGCAAGATATGTCCTCGGTAAAACCGCCGAACACGAATATATCACCACCAAGGGTGTAAACGGCGTTCGTTATATAGTACCGCAGAAAGTTGACATCAAAAACGAAGGCGACGTCAAGCTGTATTTCAGAGTGGGTCAAACCTATAAGAACGCGAAAATTATTGTTAAATATAACGGTCAAGAGCTTCTCAGCCGCAAAAAGCCGAGACTTGCCCCCGGTGAAATGGAAAACGTTGTCATCAAAAACGATATGCTCAAGAGCTTTGAAGCCGACGGAGTTATCGAAATATCGGTGGAGGGTTGATTTATGCAGAAGAATATTATTTGCGTAGCCTGTCCCATGGGCTGCGGCATAACGGTCGAACTCGGTGACGGCGGAGAGATTCTTTCCGTTACGGGCAACACTTGCAAAAGAGGCGATGCTTATGCTAGAACCGAATGCACAAATCCCGTCAGAAGCCTCGCGACAACCGTTAAGGTTGACGGCGGAATACATAATGTTGTCCCCTGCAAATCGGCCGGCGCTCTCCCCAAAGATATGATATTTGAGTGTATGGAGGCAATCAACGCCGTCACGGTGAAAGCACCCGTCAAGCTCGGCGATGTTTTGGTCGAAAATGTCTGCGGCACGGGTATAAATATTGTTGCTACCAATCACTGTCCCTCAAAATAATCCGGACTTGATTTCGGCACGTCGAATCTGTTTTTCGGCGTGCCGGTTTTGCACTTTTATTTTTCGGGAAAGTAACAAAAATTGTTACTGAATTTTAACACTTTTTTAATTGAATATGAACTCCGTTTGTTATAGAATATGGGTATAAAATGATATGGGGAAAATATACGTATGAGAAACAAAAAAACAATTGCGGTGCTTTATGTTGCCGTTCTCGTAATAACGGGAACAATTATCGGTATAAAGCATATCGCTTTGGGAAATGAAAACACGAAAACCACCGCTTTTTCTTCGGAAAGCGTTATAAATACAGTCTCAAGCACAACCGAAGCCGTAACTGAAACGACAAGTGAAAAAGCAACCGTTACCTCAACTGTTAAGGCAACCGAAAATTTGACAAAAGAATCCGAAACTACCGTCAAAAGGACTGAAACCACCAAGAAAATCACAACGACAAAAAGTCATTCCGTCGAGACGATGACATACCGCGAAATGGATTATTCCTGCTTTGACGACTGTGCCTTTATAGGCAATTCGCGGGTACTTGATCTCAAAAACTACGGCCTTGCAAAAAACGTTTACGCATCGGTCGGTCTGAATGTCAACACCGTTTACACCGCAAAGACACCGGGAAGCGACGTTCCGATAATCGACGAGCTTAACGGCAAACATTTTTCCAAGATTTTTCTTATGTTCGGCGACAATGAGTGCGGTTGGCCGAATACGGGCGTTTTCATAAGCAAATACGCAGACATAATCGACACGGTCAAAGAGAAAGTTCCCGAAGCGGAAATATACATTCAGTCCGTTCTGCCGATAAGCAGAGCTGCCGATGCAAAAAACGAATACGGCTGTAATATGCAGGCGATAAACAAAATCAACGATGCTCTCAGGCAGCTTGCGGCAGATAAGGGAGTGAATTTTATCAATCCCGCCGCCGCAATGACGGATTCCGACGGCTTTTTGCCTGACGAAGCGGCAAGTGACGGTATTCACCTTAGAAAGAAATATTGTCGCATTTGGATGAATTATCTTGCGGACAATATGTGATATACTCGGAGGTATGAAAGATGAAAAGATTTACAGCATTTATCCTTGCGGGCATAATTTCCATTTTGTTCTGTGCCTGCACTAACGGTAAGACCTTGCCGGATGCACCTACTCTCGCCGCCGAAATAGCAGCAGGGCTTGAATTCTCGGATGAGCTTGAGGACAGCGGTGCCGAAACCGCCTATTCTTTCTACGGAATCGAGCCGAGTATGTGCAAAAGCGCTTCCTTTTTCAGAGGAAGCAGTGCAACCGTTGATGAAGTTGCGGTATTTGAATGTGTCGATTCCGATGCCGCACATGAGGTTCTTCTCTGTGCCGAAGAAAGACAGCAGTATCTTGTTGACGGCTATAGCAATTACGGTCCCGAGCAAGTTCCGAAAATCAATACCGCCGTCATCAAAACAGTAAACAATACGGTTATTTTTTGTATAAGCGATACACCCGAAAAGCTCGACAAGGTAATTAAAGCATCATACAAATAAAACACGGAGATAAAACATATGGTATTTTCCGATTCGGTTTTTCTGTTTATCTTTTTACCGCTGACACTCGCGGTCTACTATGCGGTTCCGTTCGCTTTCAAGAATGCGGTGCTGTTTCTCACCGGCTTGCTCTTTTACGCATGGGGTGAGCCGGTTTATGTTCTCATAATGATTCTTTCCACCGCAATAGACTACTGTGCGGGAAGAATAATGCACCGCTACGACGACAAACCGTCCGTCCGTAAGGCAACGCTTCTTGTGTCCGTAATAATGAACCTCTCTCTTCTCGGAATTTTTAAATACGGAACATTCTTCGTTACAAGCGTAAATTCGGCATTAGGCACGGCAATACCCGACCCTGCCTTGCCCCTGCCGATCGGAATAAGCTTTTTCACGTTCCAATCAATGTCATACACCATTGACCTTTACCGCAGAAATATAAAGGTTCAAAAGAGCTTTATCGACTTTGCCGCATTCGTTACAATGTTTCCGCAAATAGTAGCGGGACCGATAGTACGTTATGAAGACGTATCGGCGCAGCTTCAAAATCGAAGCATCGATTTTTCCGATATCAGCGACGGCATAACAAGGTTCATTTGCGGTATGTGCAAAAAGGTTTTGATTGCAAATTCCGTAGGCGAACTGTGGAGCGACATAAAGGAGCTTGATTATTCGTCTCTCCCCGCCGCCACCGCATGGCTCGGTATTGCGGCGTTCACACTGCAAATATACTTCGATTTTTCGGGCTACAGCGATATGGCAATAGGGCTCGGCAAAATGCTCGGATTCGATTTTCCCGAAAATTTCAGATACCCTTATAATTCAAAAAGCGTAAGCGAATTTTGGCGCAGATGGCACATAACTCTCGGAGACTGGTTCAAAAGCTATGTATACTTCCCCCTCGGAGGAAGTCGCGGAAGCACGGCCAAGACCGTGCGAAACACCCTAATTGTTTGGCTTCTCACGGGACTTTGGCACGGCGCAAGCTGGAATTTCATAATTTGGGGTCTCTATTACGGTGTACTCATAACACTTGAAAAATTTGTACTGAAAAAACCGCTTGAGCACATTCCGAGCTCTGTCCGGCACATTCTCACAATGCTTGCCGTTATTGTCGGATGGGTGATTTTTGAAATCTCATCCCCCGCCTCGGAGCTTGAATTTATAAAAGCGATGCTCGGCTTCGGCGGCTTTGCCGACACATTCACGCTTAATGCAATACACAATTACGCCCTTACATTTATCGTTGCGGCGGCGGTAGCGACGGGTATCCCCCTTAAATTATGTAAGAAGATCCCCGAAAAAAAAGCCGACAGACTTTCCCTTGCGGGAGAAGCCGTCGGTATGACGGCGTGTATAGCCTGTTTGGTTGATTCGGGTTACAATCCGTTCCTGTACTTTAATTTTTAAGGAGGTGCCGGAATGAAAACAAAATTTCTCAGAATCATTCTGTTCTTTCTTGTAATTTTGATTATTCCCGCCTTCACTCTTTTCGGCGAAAAGGAAAGCATAAGCTACAACGAAAACAGAACGCTTGCCGAAATACCGATTCTCAGTTTCGATACATGGAAAAGTCGTAGCTTTATGACCGGACTGAGTGATTTTTTCTCAGACCACTTTGTATACCGTGAAGGGTTTATACGATTAAAAAACACCGCGGATAAATTAATCGGTAAAAATGAAATCAAGGGTGTATTCGAGCTTAACGGACAATTGATACAGCTTTTTCGTAACGATTCGCCGAAGATAACGGACAGAAACATTCGAACCGTAAACGCTCTTGCGGAAAAAGTCGGTGATACTCCCGTATATTTCGTTCCCGTTGCAACGGCTCAGGAAAAGTATAAATTCGATTTGCCGAATTATCTTGACATTGACGACGAAAGCGAATATATTAAATATTGCGCCGAAAAGCTCGTTAAGGTCAATTTTGTCGATATAAACGATGCTGTTCTCGGCGAGGAATACGCCTTTTACCGCACCGATCACCACTGGACAACAAACGCCGCTTATGCCGCATATAAAGCCCTCGGTTCCGTACTCGGATATGAGCCTTCCGAGCTTAAACCCGAAACGCTGAGAGAGGATTTCAAGGGTACTCTTTATTCAAAAACTCTTGACGAAAGCGTTGAAGCCGATAAAATAATCCGTTACGGCGAAGTATCCGATGCCGTTTTGACAGTCAACGGAGAAAGCCGTCCGCTTTATTGCAATGAACGCCTTGACGAAAAGGACAAATACCTTTATTATCTCGGCGGAAACTACGGCGTGTGTACCGTTTCGAATCCGAAATCAAACGGCAAAGTCATTATAATCAAAGACAGTTATGCAAATTGCCTTGTTCCCCTGCTTGCCGAACATTTCGGCGAAATAACGCTCCTTGATACGAGATATTGCTCACAAAACGATATTTCATCACTCGACCTTACACAGTATGACAAAATCGTCGTGCTGTTCAATGTCAGCAGCTTCTCGGAAGAACGAAGCATATCGCTTTTGGATACAATACAATAAGCTCAACGCCCTGTCGAGAATGTCGGCAGGGCGTTGGTTCGTTTTTAAATCAAAGAAAATTTATAAAATAGGTTGAATTTATCCTATAATCAGTGTATAATAAATTACAGAAAGGAGGATTAAATTATGACAATAAACACCAATACTCTGGTTTCAATCACAGAAGCCAATCAAAATTTTTCCAAAGTCGCAAAGCTTGTTGACCAAAACGGCTCTGCCGTTATATTAAAAAACAATGTTCCACGGTATATCGTATTGGAATTCTCGGAAGTTGAAAAAATACAAATGGCGGCAGACGAAGATATTACGGATATTTCTCAAAGACTTATCGCAAAAAACCTTGAAGCCTACAAGGAGCTTGCAAAATGATAAGGCTAGCCGCAACCGATGCGTCCGAACCCGCCCGAAGCAATTACTGACCAAATCACGCCAGACGGCTTGTCGGCA
>CAYNUD010000007.1:0-24810 GCA_964400315.1 uncultured Clostridium sp.
TTTGAGGTTACTTCTCTTTTTTATTGGGTCATATCATTTTAGCACATACATTTTTTGAATTTATTTTCGAAGTTAAAGCAGATATTTTATCAAATCGGCGCCGCTCCCGGGAGAAAGAAGTGAGGGAGCAATGTCGAGAACCGTTTTGCAACCGATATCACCGACAGAATTGAGTCTGTACGCCGCTCTTGCATAGGCAAGGAGAACGCTTGAGGTAAATTCGGGATTGGAATCAAGCTTCAAGCTGTATTCGACAATGTGCTTGTTTTCTTTGTTTGCGCCCGTAACGCCCGAACGAATAACGAAGCCTTGATGAGGCAGACCCGAATGTTCATGGTCAAGCTCCTCCTGCGTTACAAATGTAACGGAGGTGTCGTAGTCGGCAAAATAGTTCGGCATTTCTTTGATTTCGCGCTCTATTCTTGATTTGTCCGCACCCTCTTTCGCAACGACGAAGCATTCTCTGGTGTGCTTTTGACGGGTGGTAAGCACGGGATTTTCACCGTTTCTTACGGCGCTGAGAGCTTCGGGCACGGGAACGGTATATTGCCGCGCATCCGCAACGCCGTCAATTCGTCTTATTGCATCGGAGTGACCTTGGCTTATACCCTTGCCCCAGAACGTATAATCCTTGCCCTCGGGCAAAATACTTGCCGCATAAAGATGATTGAGAGAAAACAGTCCCGGATCCCAGCCGACGGAAATAATCGCGGTTTTGCCGCCCTCTTTTGCGGCGGTGTCGACATTTGCAAAATGCTCGGCTATGCGCGCGTGAGTGTCAAAGCTGTCGATAACGTTGAAATATTTTGCGAGACGGGGAGTTTGGGTGGGAAGATCCGTTGCGCTTCCTCCGCAAAGTACCATTACGTCAATGTCGTTTGTGTGACCGAGTACATCCTCGGCACGAAGCACGGGAGCGGTGCCGAATACTGTTTTGACCGATTCGGGCTCCCTGCGTGTGAAAACGGCGGCAAGAGTCATGTCAGGGTTTTGTCTGACGGCACATTCGATGCCTTTGCCGAGGTTTCCGTAACCGTAAATTCCTATTCTTATCATTTTTATCCCTCCGTTCAGAGGACCCCTTTATAATATAGTCCTCTGGTAAAATCCGTTTGAGGTTTTTCACCTTTTATATGAGCTTCGATTACCCGTGAGCATTCTTCCTTTGTTTCGTCTGTAAACCAAAGAAGTCGGTAGTCGATATTTTTGACATCGTCCGTCTTGTCGGCAAGCCACAGCACTCTTGAATTGAGCACAAAACTGCAACCGTTTTTGCACATGACGGGAAAACGTACGCCCATTCGATCAAGCAAAAAGCTGTTTCCGCCGCATTCGACGCAGGTCAGCTTTGTTTTTACGGGGCAGTTTCTTGTCATCATGAGCGGGATTTTGCCGTATACCGCAAGCCCTCTCGGAATGTTTCCGCCGAGCCGTGATGCCTGATTGAGAGTCATTTCGCACGACAGCAGACAGTCTTTTGCTCCGAGATGCTCGGCTTCGTTTAATGAGAGAGAATTGAAAATATTAGTTCCGAAGCCGCAGGAAAAATCAAGTCCCGCTCTGCGCGAAATGCCCACACCGTCGAGCGTAGATACATATGTTAGCGTTAGGCCGTGCTTTTTCAGTTCAAGGAGCCTTTCAACATAGCCGTTGCCGTTTGAAAAGACCGCAGCGGGAATTTCCACTGCCGCTTCAACTCCGAGGGAGAGCACTCGCGAAAGAGTTTCGGTACCCGTCTCTATCGGAAGAATGACTCTGCTCACGCCGCCAAGATGTTCGGGAATTTGACTTTCGCCGAAGAATCTGGCATAAAGCTTCTGCTTTTCCGCACGGTGCGGAAATACGGCGGACTTGTAATCGCAATCGAAAAATTCGTTGTTTTTTTGTTTTGAAAGCTCCGAATCGAGCAGTTCAAGCACTTTCCGTCTGAGCAGATTTATTGACGATACGGGCAAATTCAATCCGTCGTCTATGTTTGCAACAACGTTTTTTGCGAAAAACTGAGTTCCTCCGCACTTTGAAAGACGGGCGGTCAGCTCATCCGCCGTTATTGACTTGTTTATTGCTTCAACGGGGATGTCGCCCTGTGCGGAAACCGAGACTCCGCAGGCATCGGCTTTAAGTATGGCGGGTTTAGAACGCTTTATGCTCACCTCAAAGCCGACGGGAATCAACGGTTTTTCCGTATCATACAGTCTTTTCAGCGTAGAAAGCACCTCGGAAGCACTGTCAACATCCTCCTTGCGGCGAATGCGGAACATAGTTTTTGCCGTTTTGCCCTCAAAATATCCGTCCGTAAATCCCGAACGCGAAAATACCGCTTGCAGGGAATCCTTTATATTATAATCATTTATATTGTTAATGCTGTTTTTGCAGGCCGTTACCGCCGCCGCTACATATTCGGGACGTTTCATTCTGCCCTCAATCTTGAAGGAGCAAATGCCCGCTTTTTGAAGTCTGCCGAGCTTGTCGACAAGCGATAAATCCTTTAGGCTCAAAGCGTTTCCGCCTTTTCCGTTGACTCCGAAAGGGAGACGGCAGGGCTGAGCACAAAGCCCTCGGTTTCCGCTTCGTCCGCCGAGAACGGAACTCATAAGGCATTGTCCGGAAACGCACATACACAGTGCGCCGTGGACAAAGTATTCAAGCTCGATATCCGTACCCTCGGATATTACGCAAATTTCCTTTTCCGAAAGTTCACGCGGAAGAACAACTCTTGTGAATCCCGCTTTTTCAAGTTCACGCACGCCGTCGAGACTTTGGACCGACATTTGAGTGGAGGCATGAAGCGGCATATCGGGACAGACCTGCCGCACAAGGGAGGCAAGTCCGATATCCTGTATAATGAGGGCATCCGCACCGCTCATGCAGGCAAGGCGCACCGCCTCGTAAGCGGAATCAAGCTCACTGTCGGAAACAAGAGTGTTGAGGGTCAAATATGCCTTAACGCCCCGAGCGTGGCAATACGCAATGGCATCGGCGAGCTCATTGTCGGAAAAATTCGAGGCGTTTCTTCGGGCATTCAGACTTTTTCCGCCGAAGTAGACGGCGTTTGCACCGCACCGCACTGCGGCGGTTAAGGCTTCGAAGCTGCCGGCCGGAGCAAGAATTTCGGCAGTCATTTACTTTGCGGTCTTTGAGGCAAGCTCTTTTGCAAGGCGCTCGCACTCACGCTTTGAAATTTCGGCATCGGTTCTGGCTCTTGCGGCATCCTCAAGATATCCTTGAATCTGATTTCTCAAATTCTCCGAAGTGCTTTCACACTTCTTTGCGTTGTCCGCATATTCGAGAGCGGTGACGATTGCCGCCTGAGTAACGGAAATTCGGTCATTGTCATGGAGAAGAGCACTGATTTTCTTGTCAAGCTCTGCGCCGAGCTGTGCAACATAATCGAGGTCGTCGTCTGTTGCGATGTTGTATTCCTCACCGGCGATGATCAGTTTGATTTTTTCCATAGTATACACTCCAAAATATTATTCTGATTAATTATACAACATTTTTTTGACGGAATAAAGATGTTTTTTAAATTTTTTGGATTTTTTATGCGGCGGTTGATATGCGGCGGTATTTGTGATATAATGAAAACTCGGAAAAGGGGGATTACATCGTGAAAAAGGTGACTGCGGCGGTATCCGTTTTGCTTATTCTTATTTCTCTGTGCTCTTGCAATTCGGGCGAAAAAACGGTTTTGACAGTGGGCGGAGCAAAGATAGACGAAGAAATTTTTGTCTATTATTTGAATAAGGTCGTAGAACGTCCCATGGATTACGGGCTTGCCGATGCTTCGGATGCCGACAGCGTCAAGGCGGCGGCGACGGAAAAATGTAAAAGGTATGTTGTCGTCAATACCGATTTTTCCGAGGAGGGCTTGTCTCTCAGCTCGGCGGAAAAGGCGGAGGTTGCCGAAAAGGTGAACAACCTCTGGGTGCGGTTTGAGAATCATTACAACAGCATTGGCGTTTCAAAGCAGACTTTGACTAAAATTATGACGAGCGAGGCTTGCGAGGAAGCGCTTTTTACCGCTCGTTATGATAAGGGTACGCAGGACAAAGATGCGGAAAAAGAGATTGAGAATTATTTTTATTCCGAATATATCTGTTTTCGTACGGTGTGTGCGTATTTTACGAGCGGAACGGAATCAAAAATGACGCAGCAGGAAATAAACGATACCGTAAATTCGTTCAATGTGCTGGCAAAAAGATTCGACAAGAATACAGAAGCGTTTTCAAGCGAGGTAACGGCGGCGGGATATACTCTCTCCGATACAATTCTTATAAAAAAGGATTCCGACGGTTATCCTGCGGGCTTTTTCGAACGTGTGGCGGCTCAGGCCGAAAATACCGTTGAAGTTTTGGTGTATGACGAATGCGTTTTTGCCGTGCTCAAAGAGGACCTTGCCGAAAAGGGCGAGAGCATCTATGCAAATTACCGTTCATCCTGTATAAAGGAGCTTTATTCGGAGGAAGCGGAAAAGCTTGCGGCAAAAGCGGTCGAAACGCTTACGGTTGAGGAAAAGGGGAAAAGAGCCGACAGGCTTGTAAAAAAATATTCGTGAGGAAAGTGAAAGCGGAGAATGAAAACAGTTAAACGTATAGCGGCGGTGCTGACGGCGTTTGCACTTGCCGTAACGCTCTTCGGCTGTTCGGTGAAGCCGAGCGACGAGACTCAAACAACCGAAACTGCGGTTCGGGCGAACGCCGAGCCGTATGAAATCGAAACATGGCCGTCGGTTTCGTCGGAAAATATTGACGAGGGAGAAAAAGCCGACCCCGCAACCGAAAGGGTGCAGGTGCGCGTGACAATTCCCGAGGGATATTCGTTTATGCAGATAGCCGAACTGCTTGAAAAGAAAGGTGTATGCACAGCAAAGGATTTTTATGACGAATGCCAAGCCTATTCGCCCAAATCTTTTTTAATTCCGTCAAGCGATGATCGTTGCTTTAAGATGGAGGGCTACCTGTTCCCCGACACATATGATTTTTATACGAACGACAGCCCGAGAAGCGTGCTGATAAAAATGCTCAACAATTTTCATTCTAAGGTCGGAGACATAGATGACGACACGCTTATTTTGGCTTCGATGATCGAAAAAGAGGCTCGCAGCGGTGAACATATGCGCCTTGTTTCTTCCGTATTTCACAATCGGCTTGCAACCGGAGGAGAATACAAATACCTCAATTGTGACCCGACGAGGGAGTATGTCAACAATTATATTACCGACAATCCGCTTGTTGAGAATCAGTCGAAATATGCGCCGCTTTACAATACCTGCAACAAGCGTGCAGGGCTTCCCGCGGGGCCGATATGCTGTCCCGGTCTTAAGGCGATAGAAGCGGCAAGAGACCCTGCCGACACGGATTATTATTATTTCTTCTACGGTGCGGACAGCACCAATCACTATTCAAAAACCCTTGAGGAACATAACAGCCAAATGGCGCAGTACGGCGTAGGGTGAAGTAAAAGCCGCTCAGCTTAAAGCGTGCAATAAAACCGTCCCTCGTCAAAGGACGGTTAAATTCTACCGGCTAATACAATAATTAAAAACTCTGAACAAAATTCAGGACCTTCGGCTAAGCCGGAGGTCCTGACTGATTCAAATCTAACTTGTAAATTATTCTAAAGTGTAGTTGTGGCTAATTAAATACAGCGGGCATTTTTAAGAGATATAGTTTTTGGGGTTCTGTGTTTCGCCGTTGCGTATAACCTCAAAATGCAAATGCGGTCCCGTTGAGTTGCCCGTTGAGCCGACTTTTCCGATGGTCTGCCCCGCCTCGACATATTCGCCCACGGAAACGGTTATAGAACCGCTTATCATATGGGCATATCTTGTTTTGTAGCCGTCGCCGTGATTTATCAGTACCATGTTTCCGTATCCGGAATTGCTACGCTGAACGACCTCGACTCTGCCGCTTTTCGAAGCGATAACAGGTGTGCCCAAAGCGCCTCCGCCGCCCCTCGTAAGGTCGATTCCGTTGTGCCATCCGCTGCTTCTCCAGCCGTAAGGCGAACTGACATAATGACAACTCGGTGCAGGCCAAAGGAATCCTTTTGATGAAGCCGAACCGATATATACACCGCCGTATGATGTCTTTGTGCCGACGGAAACTATCTGATCTGTCGGTTCTTTTATTGTTTCATAAGAATATTCCGTATCATAAAGAATGCCGTCAATATATATTTCGGTTTTCGTAACTCTTTCACTGCCGTCTACGCCTTTTTGAAGCACCTTTCGATATCCGCTGTATTTGGTGGCATCTTTTTTGGTCACAGTGTCAAAATCAACGTCTCTTACCGATGAAGAGGTTACCGTTTTCTTTATGCGAATATATTTTTCGGCCGTTATGACGGTGATTTTATCGCCCTCGGAGAGATTGTCTAAATCGCAGTCCGGATTCGCATTGCGAAGCTCCTGCTCGGTCATTTCAAAATCGGCGGCAATGCTTTCGAGGGTATCGTCCTGCGAAACTGTATATTCCGACGCTTCCGTTTTATTGCCCTTCAGCGTTTCTTCAAGTTTTGCGGCATCCCACATTACACTTTCGTCATCCCTGTAAAGGCCTTGAACATAGTCGATGCTCTCGGCGAAGCCGACAACGTATTCATCTGCCGCCGCTTCCTCATAAGGAGAAAGAATGTCGTAAAATACCGTTTTTGCATCCGCTTCGTTTTTAACCGCACAAACAAAACTGCCGTCTATATAAACTCCGCAGGCATGGGTAAGATTATCCACGGAATTTTCTATCATCTTGTCCGATATCGCCTGTGCATCATTAAGCTCTTCGAGCGAAACAAGGGCAAGCGAATAATGCGCATTCAGATTTGATGCGGAGGCAACCGTCGCCTCAACGCTCGCTTTATCCGCGCTCAGCCTTTCCTTAACAAGGTCGGTTGCCTCGATATAAACCGATTCATCGCTGATATAGCCTATTCCCGTGCCGTTATATACTACCTCAAGAGCAAAGGTAACGCCGTTCCAATAGTTTATGGTAATAACAAAAACAATAAGAGCCGCCACCGGCAAAGCGGTATTTGCGACAGTGCGAAGAAGCTCTTTATGGCGTATAAATGCTTTCTTGAAATAATGAATAAGCACCGCCGGAAGCGAATGCGGTTTGCGCATCGCCTTTCGCATGGATTTGATTGCCGAACGTATTTCTTTGCGAAAATAAGCTAATTCACAAAGCGTTGCCGAAACATAACGGCGTAAACGTTGCTTTAGGCTTTCGGTTACCGAGTTGAAAAATCCGAAAAATTTAACGAACGGAAACTTGATTACGGAAAAAATCAGCTTTAAAACAAAACTTACTCGGTCAATGACAAAATCTCCGATATCGCACACGGCATCGTAAGCCCTTGCGTTGTGCGTTTCTTCGTGCGTATCTTCCCGTGCGCCGTCGGAAATTACTTCGTTTAAAGGCTCGCTTGTTTCGGGTACGGCAATCTCCGCAACCGTTTCGCTGTTTATGATTTCATCTATTCTGTCAAGCTCCTCACGAACCGTCTCACGCTCGTTCTCGAACTTCATCGTGATAGGCTCGGTGCGGTGATTTTCGCTTTCCCGATTTTCAGTGTTGTTCTGCGCTTCGACAAGCTGTTGAGAATATCGGCGCTCGATATCTTCACGAATCGCTTGCATTTCACGTTTTCTGCGCTTCTCCGCTTCCTCTCTGCGCTGAGTCTCTCTGTCAACGGGAGAGGGCTTTGCCGTCGCTCTTTTATTCTCCGTCTCGGAAGAATAAAGGGTGCTCAAATCGTAAAAGCCGTCCATTATTTCGTCAAAGGCACTGCGGGAGTCCTCGACTTCTTTTTCGGGGTGCGGTATATTTTTATTATCCATCACAGGCACTCCAAACATAAGAAATATACTTTATTATAACGCTTTTCACCCGAAAACACAAGTGAAAAGCGACCGAATTTACAAAGCGGAAACATCACATTCGCTCAGGAACCTTTTGAGCGCATCCTGCCACGCGGGAAGTCTGCCGAACCCCGCACGGTCAAGCGATGCTTTTGACATTCGAGAATTTGCGGGCCTTGCGGCGGGAGAGGGATAATCCGTTGACGGAATCGGCACTATTTTTGTGTCCGAACCCGTCTGCCTCATTATCTCGGCGGCAAAATCCGCCCATGAGCATATTCCCTCGTTTGTCGCGTGATACACACCGTATTTCTCCGTGGAAATCATATCGCAAAGAAGCACGGCGAGATCGCGGGTATATGTCGGCGAGCCGATTTGGTCGTCAACAACGCGGATTTCCTTTCTTTCTTTTGCAAGCCGAAGCATCGTCTTGACAAAATTTTTGCCGTTCTTTCCGAAAACCCACGATATACGTACCGTAAAAAGCCTGCTGCAAGCCGATGCGGCTTTTTCGCCCGCAAGCTTTGTTGCTCCGTAAAAATTGCACGGTGCGGTCGGGGAATCCGTTTCAAAAAAGTCGCAACCCCTGCCGTCGAAAACATAATCCGTACTTATATAAATCAGCTTAGAGCCGTTCTTTTCGCAAGCAAGGGCAATATTCGCCGTGCCGTTTTCATTGATATTTCGGCATTTTTCACGCTCCGTCTCGGCAAGGTCAACATTCGTGTATGCGGCGCAGTGTATAACTCCGTCGGGCTTTTCGTTACGAATAAAAGCATCAACAGCGGCAGAATCCGTAATGTCGAGTACCGTCAGATCCGCCTCAACCGCGGTTATTCCGAGCTGTTCAAGCCGACTGACGACATCGGTACCCAACTGACCGGAAGCTCCAGTAACGATTATTTTCATATCATATCTTCCTTGATTTTTTTGATATTTTATCACATTTCAGGTAAATACTCAATATTTTTTCAAATTAAACTGTTATTTTAAATGTAAATATGCTATCATTAAGGTGTATAAGACTTCGGAGGTTCTATCATGTCTTTTAAGAATATTGTAGATTTGCATACACATACCGACAATTCCTTTGACGGTCATCACTCCGCCATGCTCCTGTGCGAAACGGCGTGCGCAAAAGGTGTTCGTGCGATTGCGTTTACAGACCATCTCGAAATGGATGCCTTTTACCGTGACAGCTTCGACCGCACGGCAATACAGGCGTATTTTGAGGTTGCCAAGGCAAAATCCGCTTTCAGCGGCAAACTGATAGTCTGTAACGGTGCCGAGTTGGGGCAGGCGATATACGATTTGCCCGTTACCGAAAAACTGCTCGGCATGATGAAATATGATATCGTCATCGGCTCCATTCACAATCTTCCCGATGTTCAGGACTTTTACTACATGGATTTCAGCGATGAAAGCATAGATTATTACACACTGCTCGACGAGTATTTTTCCCTTGAACTTAAGCTCGCCGAGTGGAACGGATTTGATACTCTTGCTCATCTGACCTATCCGCTCCGATATATTGTCGGCAACTACGGAAAAACCGTTGACATGTCGAGATACGACGAAATTATCGACGAGATTCTTCTCACCCTCGTCAAAAACGGCAAAGCTCTTGAAATAAATACCGCCGGACTTCGCCAACCCATAGGCATTACTTCACCCGACGAAAAAATCGTTTCCCGATACAAACAGCTCGGAGGTTCACTCATAACCGTCGGCTCCGATGCCCATTTTGCGGAAGATATCGGCGCGGGTATCAATCAAGGCTATGAGCTTGCGCTGAAATGCGGCTTCGACAAAATAGCCCTGTATCAGAACAGAGAACCGACCCTTATTCCCATTGAATAAAACGGAGGTAAAAGCTATGCTGACTGTCAATGCACCGGCAAAAATCAACCTTTTTCTTGATATCGCCGGTAAGCTCGATAACGGATATCACAGTCTTTTCATGATAATGCAATCCGTCGGACTTTGCGATACCGTAACGTTAGAAAGAATACCCTCGGGCATAGAACTGACCTGTTCCGAACCGAAACTGCCGTGCAACGAAAAAAATATTGCGCATAAGGCGGCAAAAGCGTTTTTTGACTTTACAGAAATAAACTGCGGCGTTAAACTGCACATAGAAAAGCGCATCCCCTTTGAAGCGGGTCTTGCGGGCGGAAGCGCGGATGCGGCGGCTGTACTTGTCGGTATGAACGAGCTTTTCGATTCCGGACTTACCGTCGGTCAGCTTTGTGAAATCGGACTTAAAATCGGCAGTGATGTTCCGTTTTGCATTGTCGGTGGTACCTGTCTGTCACAAAACACCGGAGGCGTTCTCTCTTCTCTTAAGCCGCTGAAAAATTGCTCAATAGTCATATCAAAGCCCCCGAAGGGCGTGTCCACTGCCAAGGCATATGCGGCGGCGGATAATACATATCTTTATCATCCCGACTTTGTCAGAATGCTCGATGTCTGCGAAAAGGGTGATTTTGAAGGGATTTGCAAATATGCGGGCAATGTCTTTGAGCAGGTGGTTGAGGTTGTTGAACGTGTGGAAATCAAACGGATAATGCGTGAACACGGTGCCGCATTGGCTCAAATGAGCGGTAGCGGACCGAGCGTTTTCGCCCTTTTTGAGGACATCTCGGCAGCGGAAAAATGTGCCGAAAAGCTCCGCACCGTATGTCACGAAACCTTTGTCGTATCTCCTCTCACTCACGGAGCAAAAGTAGAGTAAGATGAAGGCGCTGTAAAAAAACGGTCCGAAAAAGTCAGAGGTTCACCCAAAAAGTGAACCTCTGATTAGTTTATGCCGCAAGCAATGCGGCTTGTTTCTTTAAATGATATTTATGCAAATTGAAACCACAGGAAATCAGTGAAAGTTCGAAAATTACGCCTTTTGCAAAACCATTCAATCAGCTTATCTAAACATAGCAATGAATGCCGCGGGAAGGTCCTTTGCCCAGACAACAAAATCCTTTACGATTCTTATTATCCATCTGATGAAGTCGAATATGAATCCGAACAGTCCACAGATATCCGGATCTTTCGCTCCGCATTCGGTGCATTCGCCGAGCTTGTAATTATGCTCGTTAACCGTTATGGTGACCGAGGAGGAGTTGGACTGAGCGTCCGAAGCGACAACAGTGACGGTACCCGCACCTGCGTCGATATAATACATTCCGTCAACCGGGGTCACGGGAGTACCGTTAACGGTAACGCTTTTAACCTCTTTGTTGTCGGTGACGGCGAATCCGACGGCACTGTCGGTGCAATAAGTCTTGCCGTCTTCAATGTTTTTGAAAACGGGAGCCTCGGTGTCACGTGCTCCGGGCGGGACGACAAGCACTCCAGCTTTGCTTTTGTCAAAGGTGAAGATTACGGTTGAACCGTCTTCATAAACAGTTACAGTGGCGTTCGTACCAAGACC
Source organism: uncultured Clostridium sp. (assembly GCA_964400315.1). Lineage (GTDB taxonomy): Bacteria > Bacillota > Clostridia > Oscillospirales > Acutalibacteraceae > CAG-177. The sequence goes on from CAYNUD010000007.1 coordinate 11,286, forward strand.
TAATGACGAGCCGTCAAAGTTATAAGCCTCATCGTATGAGCCGAAAGAGAAGACCTTAAATTCATAAGTGCCCACCTCTACTAACGCTATGGCGAATGTGTAAATTCCAAGGTCGGGATTATATGTCATCAAAAAGTTTTCGTTATCAACTTGCCAATCACTACCCGGAACATTTCCAGCAACGACATATTGTTTCTCATTGTCAGCAAAAGCGGATACGGCCAAAAGTGACAGTGCGGTGCAAAGTGCAAGAATAACGGCGATAAATTTTTTCACATTTATTCCCCCTTACGGTCTTTGACCCATACCGCCCTCGAGGGTGATGGTTTCGCCGCTCATATACTTGAAGTCGGGAGAAGCAAGTGCAACGCACGCTCTGCCGATTTCCTTTTCGACGTCGCCGTAATGACCCATGGGAGGCATTTTTACGTTAGCCTTGAAAGCGTCGGGATATGCCTGCTCGAATTTTTCAAGCTGTGCCGTCCATGCAAGCGGGCAGACGATGTTGACATTTATGCCGTCCTTGCCCCATTCGGTGGCGGCAACTCTCGTAAGACCTCTGATGCCCTCTTTTGCGGCGGCGTATGCGCACTGACCGAAGTTGCCGAAAAGTCCCGCACCCGAGGCGAAATTGATAACCGTGCCCTGAGTTTCCTTGAGGTAAGGATAGCAGGCTTTCATATAATAAAACGTTGCGTAAAGACCCGAATAAATTGCAAGGTCGAACTGCTCGGTGGAGTGGTCGGCGAGAGTAACGCCCGATGCGGAAGCCTGTGCATTGTTGATGAGCACGTCAATTCTGCCGAAAGCTGCCATTGCCTTTTCGACAACGGCGTTTACGGCCGCTTCATTGTCCGCCGAAGCGTTAACGTCCGCCTGAACGGCGAGAACCTTAATGCCGTAAAGTCTTTCAAGCTCTTCCTTTGCCTCCTCGAGCTTTTGAACGTTGCGTCCGGTAAGCACAAGGTTTGCGCCTTCCTTGGCGTATGCGGTTGCGATGCCGTAGCCTATCGAGCCGCAGCTGCCGTCGCTGAGAACCGCTCTGCCGCCGCCCGTGATTATGGCCGTTTTACCTGTTAAAAAACCCATGATGTTTTTGCTCCTTTCAAATTGCCTCGGCTTCGACAGTCCGAGACTTTCTAAAAAGAATTATACCAAAAGCCGCAGATTATGTCAATGCTTCGCAAAGCAAATAAGTATTGATTTCGGTGCGACAAAATGGTAGTATATATATGGTATATATAAAGAGAGAGGGGAATGCCTTTTGAATTGCTTCAGTGAGATTAAAAAGAATTTCGGCTTCGGATATATGCGTTTGCCTATGAACGGCGATGAGGTGGACACCGAGCAGGTCTGCCGTATGACCGACGATTTTCTTGAAGCGGGCTTCAATTATTTCGACACGGCGCACGGATATATCGGCGGCAAGAGTGAAATTGCGATAAGAGAATGTCTTGCAAAACGCTATCCGAGGGATAAATTCGTGCTTGCGAATAAGCTGTCCAATCCGTATTTCGACTCTCGGGAGGAAATACGTCCGCTCTTTCAAAGTCAGCTTGAAGCGTGCGGAGTGGAATATTTCGATTTCTACCTTATGCACGCCCAGGACAAGGAGTCGTTTGAAAAATATAAGCGTTGCAGTGCGTATGAAACGGCTTTGGAGCTAAAAGAAGAGGGTAAAATTCGGCATCTTTGTATTTCGTTTCACGATACCGCCGAGGTGCTTGACACGATTTTGACGGAATATCCTCAAATTGAGGCGGTGCAAATACAGTTCAACTATCTTGATTATGATGACCCCGAGGTGCAGTCAAGGCTTTGCCTCGAGGTGTGCCGTAAGCACAAAAAGCCCGTTATCGTAATGGAGCCCGTCAGAGGCGGCAGGCTTGTCAATCTTCCCGAGCAGGCGCAACAGGCTTTCGACGAGCTCGGCGGCGGCAGTAACGCTTCGTATGCAATTCGCTTTGCGGCGGGTTTTGAGGATGTGTTTATGGTGCTTTCGGGAATGAGCAACATGGAGCAGTTGGAGGATAACATATCCTACATGGCGGATTTCAGACCTCTTGACGAAAAAGAAACAGCCGCCGTTGAAAAGGTTGCCGCCGTGCTTCGCTCAATGAAACTTGTTTCCTGCACGGCTTGCCGATATTGTACGGAAGGCTGTCCGAAAAACATACCGATTCCCGAGATTTTCGCGTATATGAATGCCGAGAGGTCGGGAGAAAAAGCCGAGTTTAAAAGCGACGGTGTTAAAGCATCTGATTGCATCGACTGCGGAAAATGCGAAAAAGCGTGCCCCCAGCATTTGCCCATTCGTGCTTTGTTACGTGATTTCAAGCGCTGATAAACAGCGAAAATGCATTTAATACTGCGGCGAGATATAATAAAACATATAAAAATGAACGGAGTGTTGGTATGAAAAAAGCTAAGTCATTTATTCTTGCGGTTGTGTTGCTTTTCGGTACGCTCACGGCGTCCGGCTATGCTCAAGCCTACGAAGCGGGCACCGATATTTCGGATCTTTGCATTCGCGACCCGTTTGTTTTGCTTGAAGACGGCACATACTACATTTACGGAACTATGGGTATCGGCAAGGCAGGCTACGGCTGCTATACGAGTACCGACTTGAAAACATGGTACGGTCCGTATTGCATTTTCGATGCGGATGCACATGAAGATTTTGACGGCGCGGGTGACTATTGGGCGGCCGAATGCCACAAATACAACGGCAGTTTTTATTTGCTTGCGAGTTACCGCAGTGCCGAAACGGGGTATCGGGGAACTTCGGTTTTTAAGTCGGAGAATCCGCTCGGCCCGTTCACCGAAATAAGCGACGGCCATATTACGCCGCACGGCACGGACAGCATTGACGGTACGCTTTATATTGAGGACGGAGTTCCGTATATGGTTTATGTTCAAGAGCACACAAGCGCCCCCGACCATATCGGCGGAATGGCCTATGCACAGCTCAGCGAGGATTTGACTCATTTTGTCAGCGAACCCGTTACAATGTTCAAAGCAAATTCACCTAATTGGGTGAACAGCAAAAACGGTGTGACCGACGGACCGTTTATGTATAGAACTTCAAACGGCAAGCTGATAATGCTATGGTCGACCTTTAGCAACGGATATGTTGAAACTACGGCCTTTTCCTCAAACGGCAAACTGAGCGGTAAGTGGCATCAAAGCTCCAGACCGATTTACCGCAAAGACGAAAATCACGAAAACGACGGCGGTCACGGCATGATTTTTACCGACAAGGACGGCAGAATGCTGATTGTCATGCATTCACCGAATTCGGGCGAAACAAGAGTGGTGTTCCTTGAAATCGAGGACAGAGGAAATTTTGTCGCATTAAAAGGAAGCAGTGCTAAGGATATTCGCATAAGAAATATCGACAATGCCTTTTTCACCGTTTATGATGCGCTTTTCTCATTGTTTGAACGTATTGCGAATTTGATAAAAGGCTGAATAAAAATGCTTCTGCGGTGTCGTTGAATCGGCACCGCTTTTCTAAATGAATCCTCGAGCGACGGTTTGCGGGCAAGAAAAAGAACCGCCGCAAAAACGCGACGGTTCAAACTCTTGATTTAATTATTTGCTAATGCTTGCAAAAATATCATCAAAGGGAATCTTCTTGACGAGTTCAACAATCTTGTTGATGATGTCGGTGAAAGGAATCTTTTTAACGAGATCAACAACCTTGTTGCCGACTTCTTTCCAATCAATGCCGTCGATGAACTCTTCGATCTTCTCTTCGGTGGTGAGCTCTTTGGTTCCCTTGAACGGGCAAACCTCAAGATGCTTGTCATACTCAGCCTGAATTACGAATTGAGCATCGCAACCGCCATCCTTGTAGCCTTCGCCGCTGTAGGGGCAATGGCAGATGTGGTTCTTAACGTGGATGGTTTCGCTGATGTGCTTGTTGTAGGTTGCTTCGTCATCAAAATCGCGGCCGCAATAGGGACAAGTATTGGTCATATTGGGGGTTACGGTTGCCGCAAAAACGGTTACCGAAGCCGTAAGAGCAATGATGAGAGCAAATGTGAGTGCCAGTACTTTCTTCATAATGTACTTCCTTCCGAATTTTTTTCTTAACATAGTATGTTAAGGATAACTTATAATATCATTTTTTTAAGTGTCTGTCAATAAAAAAACCTAATTTGTTCAAAAATAATTCCTTGAAGCCGTACAAAACCGTCGGTTAGGGATGATTATTTATTTCCGCGAATGGTTGCAAGGAATTTTTCGGCGGCTTCGCTGTTGGCAAGGCGGCAGATAATTTCGCTTATTTCCTCGGCGGACTCGTTCATTCCCTGATCAAACCAATGTCTGAAAACGGAAAAAATCGCTCCGATGTAAAAATGCATGGTGTATCTGCCTTCGGCTGTGGTGCCTACAAGCGGAAAGTAGTTGTATATGCACTCTTCGAGAATCCCCATAAGACTGTGAGCGAGCCCCGCTTCGTATATTGCCTGTATTACTGCGGCATTATCCTGAAAGAAAAGTGCGCCGTACTTCACGATTTCCTCAAGCGTTGCTTCGTCGGCAGCGTCAACGTCATTTACGAGCCTGTCTTTTTGCTCCAAAAGATATTTAATCAATATTTCGTCCTTACTTTTGTAATTGCGGTAGTACGCCATGCGGGAAACGCCCGCAAGAGCGGTGATGTCGGTTATCGAAATGCTTTCGTAGTTCTTTTCCTGCATAAGCCTGAGAAGCGCCGTAACAAGACACTCTTTGGTCAAAAGATTAGATTCATTGTGCTTTTCCATAAACAAATTTTCCTTTTTTGTAACAGTTGGAATTTTTTTGATTATTTGTTGATGATTTGTTCATAAACTGATGTTACACTTGTAACCGTTACAAGTGTAACAGATTGCGACGACTTTGTCAAGAGCCGTGCAATTTGTACTATTCATTACGAGAGGTAAGAATATGCTTAAACTCAAAAACATTGTAAAAGAATATCCTACGGGAGACAGTAAGGTTGTTGCCCTCAAGGGTGTTGACATCGAATTCCGCAAGAGCGAATTTGTTTCGATACTCGGTCATTCGGGCTGTGGCAAAACAACTCTTCTGAATATTATCGGCGGTCTTGACCAATATACGAGCGGCGATCTTATCATCGAAGGCAAGTCCACAAAGGATTTTAAGGACGGCGATTGGGATTCCTACCGCAACCATTCCGTCGGATTCGTTTTTCAGAATTACAATTTGATACCTCACCAGAGCGTGCTTTCAAATGTTGAGCTTGCGCTGACTCTTTCGGGAGTTTCGAGAGAGGAGCGCAGAGCGAGAGCTAAAGAAGCGCTTGAAAAGGTTGGTCTGGGCGACCAGCTCGGCAAAAAGCCGAATCAGATGTCGGGCGGACAGATGCAGAGAGTCGCAATAGCAAGAGCTCTTGTAAATAATCCCGAGATTCTTCTTGCCGATGAGCCGACGGGTGCGCTCGACTCCGAAACGAGCGTTCAGATCATGGATTTGCTCAAGGAGATATCAAAGGATAAGCTTGTTATTATGGTTACTCACAACCCCGAGCTTGCCGAGCAGTATTCGACGAGATTGGTTCGCCTTGTGGACGGTAAAATTGTCAATGACAGTGACCCCTATAACAGTGCCGAAGAGGAAAAGGCAAAGAAAAAGGCGGAAAAAAAGCCCTCAATGTCATTTTTTACGGCTCTTTCGCTTTCACTTAACAATTTGCTCACAAAGAAAATGCGTACTTTCCTTACCTCTTTCGCGGGAAGTATCGGCATAATCGGAATAGCCCTTATTCTTTCTCTTTCAAGCGGCTTTCAGGCGTATATAGATGCAATCCAGCAGGAAACGCTGACCTCTTATCCGATAATGGTTGAGAGTGCGACGATGGATATGACGGCAATGGCGAGCAACATGACGGGCATAACGCCGGGCGAGGTCGACCACGGACTTGACAAGGTTTATTCCAACACCATGGCATCGAGCATGATGGAGTCGATGACCTCGGAAATATGGTCAAACGACCTTAAAGCGTTCAAAAAATTTCTTGAAAGCAACGAAGAGATAGTTCAGTACGTCAGCAGTATCCAATATACCTACGGCGGAACGATGAACATTTTTTCCTCGAATGTTGAAAACGGAACGAATCAGGTTTATCCCAGTCCGGTAATTTCGATAATGGAATCAATGATGGGCAGTGTCAGCATGGGCGGTATGTCAATTGATTCCTCATCAATGGCATCGGTTGAAAAATACTACAATTCGTGGCAGGAGCTTATAAATAATAAAGAGCTTCTCGATACGCAGTATGAGATAGTTCAGGGCGTGTTCCCGCAGAGCTACAATGAAGTTGTGCTTATAGTTGACAAGAACAACGAAATCAGCGACCTTGCAATTCAGGGCCTCGGCGTCATTTCTTCGGAAGAAATGATGAACACGTTTATGTCGGTTATGAGCGGAGAGGAATACAGCGGCGAACGCTACGAAATTGATTATTCCGACATTATCGGCAAGACATTTAAGATAGTGCTTGAACCGAATTTTTACAGCTATAACGAAGAAACCGGCATGTATGACGATATGCACGGTGACGAGGAATACACAAAACAGCTTGTCGAAAACGGCGAGGAAATAAAGGTGGTCGGTATCATCAGACCCAAGGACGGTTCTCTCATGGTGACGACCACGGGCGCAATCGGATATACGAGTGCGCTTTCCGAGCACATTGTTAACGCAACGAACGAATGCGAAATCGTCAAGAAGCAGAAAGAAAATCCGACGGTAGATGTGTTTACGGGTCTGCCGTTTGAGAGCGAAGAAAAATCAGATAAGGAAGAAAAGGGCGCCGCAACGACTGCGACGGCAAGCCTCACTCCTGCCGTTGTTGCTCCTCTCGGCACGACCGACGGCAACACCCCCGAGACGGTATATACGGCAAACACCTTTGATTTCAGCAGTATGGACCCCGTTTCCGAAGAAGAGCTTTATGCCACGATAGAGAAGACCTACAGCGGCGAGGAAGCCGAAATGTATAGACGTACGGTTGAGCTTATGCTCAAATCTTCTCTTTCAACAAGCGAGAGGAAGGAACTTATCGGCTATCTTGACACGATACTTGACGGTCAGGAAATCGAGGGTATGGGCAAGGTTTCGGGTCAGCAGGCATACACCTTCCTGCAAATGATGGATAAAGAGTCGAAGCTCAAAATGCTCAACGGTATTATGTCGGGCGAAGCAGGCGATGTTACTCCCCCTGCAACCGATACTCCCGCCGCTCCCTCGGGCGACGGTAACGCACAGCAGCCGAACGCTCCCGCAGAGCCCGAACCTGAGCCGGAGCCCGAACCGCTTGCGAAGAGTTATGATGAAGCTCTCGAACTTCTCGGTGTTGCCGACCTCTCCGAGCCGTCGTCAATAAATATTTATCCGCTTGACTTTGAAGCGAAAGATAAAATTTCCGAAATAATTGATGCTTACAATGCCGAAATGACCGCAAACGGAAACGAAAAAGCGGCAATAAAATATACCGACTACATAGGACTTCTCCTGTCGTCGGTAACAAAAATAGTTAACATCATTTCTTACGTTCTTATCGCTTTCGTTGCCATTTCACTGGTCGTTTCCTCGATAATGATTGGAATTATAACCTACATTTCCGTTCTCGAACGAACCAAGGAAATCGGTATACTCAGAGCCATCGGCGCATCGAAGAGAGATATTTCCCGAGTTTTCAATGCCGAAACGCTGATTGTCGGTTTTGTTTCGGGTGCTCTCGGCATAGGCTGTACGCTACTGCTGAATATTCCCGTAAATCTTATCATTCAGCACCTTACCGGCATCCCGAGAATGTCACAGCTTCCGATTGACGGAGCGCTTATTCTCGTTGCCATAAGCATGGCGCTCACGCTTATTGCGGGTCTTATTCCCTCGAAGATAGCATCACGCAAAGACCCTGTGGTTGCACTCAGAACAGAATAACATGCAAAAATCGGGCTGTCGTCTTTCGGCGACAGCCCGATAATTTTTTGTAAGAGACGGAATCTCGGCTGAAATATGAAGAGCACACATTTCAGTCGGGATTTTGCCGCACTTTATTTTTTGTGATAACGCAGGGAGCAGATGTCGTCTCCCTTGGCGATACACTTGGGCAGGTCAAGCACGCTGCCGTAGCATTCGCCTATGCCGTTATCTCCGCACATAGCGATATCGCAAAGCGTTGCGATTTCCTCGTCGGAGCAGCCTGCATTCTGCCATGCCTTAACAAGCGGGCAATAGTGGAAGTCGATTGAAAGCTTGTCGTCCGTGGATTCGAGAATATCCATTTCAAAAACAAGCTGTGCCGGCTTTGTGAAAAGAGTTTTGCGAAGTCCCTTGAGGCTGTCGGTGCCGCCTTTTTTCACAAGGTCTGCGCCCTGCGAAAGGCCGCATCTTCTGATTGCCGCACTTGCGAAATCCTTAGGGTCAAGTCCCTTTTTCTTTGCTTCGTCGGTAAGCAGATAAAGCCAGAAGGCTCTGTGCTCAAGCTGAGCTCTGATTGCCTGCAAAAGGGCGTTTTTGTACTTGGGTTCGTTCTTAACTATACTCATGATAATCCTCCGTTATCAGATTTTTTTGATAAAGTCTTTGTAGAACATCACGCATTCGCCGACGTTCACAATGCCGATATGCTCATTTGCCGAATGAATGGTGTCAAACTGCTTTTTGTTAAGGTCAATGGGTGCAAAGCGCAGAATATTGTCCGCAACGTCGGTAAATCTTCTTGCGTCCGTGCCTGCCGTAAGCAGGAACGGAGCTACAACGACATCGGGGAAATCTTCGTGCAGAACTTCCTCGACGATTTTGAACGGCCTGTTGTTAAAATCGGTGGGTCGGCAGTAGTCACGCTCGATTTCTTCGATTTTAACGCCGTATTTTTCACCGATTTTCTTTATTTTTTCAAGGCCCGCATACAAATCGTCCTCACGCACACAGCGTAAAAACATTGTCGCTTCGGCACTCTTTGCACGTATCTGCGGGTCGATTTCACTGCCCGCCTTAAGGGTCGTGAAGCTCAGACCCGTTGAAAGCATTGTGCTTGCCGCCGGTATCATCATCATTGCCTTTTTGATTATCGGAGAGAAAAAGCCGATATGCTTGAAAAGGAAGCCGAGCGGGAACTGCATATACGGAACGTGGCTTTCAAAGGTCGCTTTGACCTCGGGATAAAATCTTCCCTTGTAAATTTTGTTTTTCTTTTCCTCTACCTCGTTGATGAAGCGGCTCAAATTCACAACGGCACTGCCTTTTGCTCCTCCGAAGCCGCCGTGACCCTTTGCGTCAATTTCTGCCGTACAGCGGAAAAGGTGACGGCTTTTTTCGTGAACCGCAACAACGGCACTCTTGAAGCTGACACCGGGAATTTGGCCCTCGGTTATCGCTCCGCCCTCGTCGAGAACAACGTCGAAGCGAATACCGTTCTCCTTAAAATATTCGGTTGCAAGCACCATTCCGTCGCCGCAAACCTCTTCGTTGTTTGAAGAGCCGATGTAAAGATTTATGCCCTCGAAATCATATCCCTCGCAAAGCAGCTCTTCGCACGCTTGAAGCTCCGCAAAAAGCGGGGTTTTGGTGTCAATGGTACCTCTGCCGTAAAGATATCCGTCCTTTTCGACCGCATTAAACGGCTCGGTTTCCCATTCGCTGTCGCCGTCAACAACGTCGTGGTGCGACATAATCATAACATTTTTCTTTGCATTATTGCCCTCAATGACATACACGAAGCATCCGCCGCCGAAGGTCAACTTTTTCGCCTTTGCGGTTATGTTCGGGAACTCCTCTGCAAGCACGGCGTAGAATTTTTCATATTCCGCATTATTCTCGCCCTCGTGAGTCCAAACAGTTTTGCAGTTTATCATTCGGGTCAGGGTTTTAATGTATTCGCCGTTCTTCTCCTTGGAGGGCCTGCGGCGTTCGTCTATGCTTTTAAGCTGTGTGTTTTTCATTTTTGATGTTTATCCTCCGTATGCTCGTCGATGAATTTCATAACGTTCTTTTCGTTGTATACGGCAAAGAATATCAGCGAAAGCAAGCTGAACACGCCCGCGAACACGCCCGTGAGCTTAACGCCGAGCATGCCGACCGATTCGCCATCGGGTGCGCCGACGGCAAGCACGCTCGAAACAACGACCATGGCAAGCGAATATGCGATTTTCTCGATAAACGTTTTCGTTGCCGAGAAGAAGCCCTCACGGTTTACGCCGTTTTCAATGCTGTCCTTTTGGATGATATCCGACATAACCGACTGCGGAAGAATATTGATTGCCGCAAACGGGAACGATACAACAACGCCCATAAACAGTCCGAGAATAAGCTCCTTGCCGACAAAGAAAGAAGCGATTTTGTCGCCGAAGAAAATAAACGCAAATACAACGGTGAAGATGACACTTGCGACGACAAGCATAGTCTTTTTGCCGTGCTTTTTGCTCAGTTTTACTATCATCGGGAACAGGCACAGCGCAACGACTATTGCGGCGAGCATTACGTAGAACGACTGTGACTCGGGAACATTGAGTAACATTGTTATGTAATAAAGCATTGCCGCCTCGAAGAAAGCCAAAGAAATGTAGCTGAACAAATCGCCCGCGAAAAATCTGACGAAAGTTTTGTTTTTGAATATGGTTTTTGCCGAGCGGAGAAGCGACTGTTTGGGAATGATATTGCCCTCAACATAGTCCTTCTCTTTGAATGCGGTTGCACCGAGAACAACGCAGACAAGGCCTATTGCCGCAAAAACGGTGAAAACTATACGCCATGACCACAGTGCACTCACGCCGAGTTTTTTGATAAGGTCAACAAAGAGCGTTGCCGCATACATAAACGAGCTCGAACCCATGAAAAAGGCGGTGCTTATGCCGTAATAGCCTACTCTGTCCTTGGCGTCGGGGATGATTTCGGGAACAAGAGCGTTGCGGGGAATGAAGAAGAAGGTGTAGGCGGTGTAATATGCGATAAGGAAGAAGCCTACCCATATTGCGTTTGCAACCGAGCCCGCCTCAAACGGAGCCATAAATATCATCAAAACGGAAACCGCATAGGGAACGGCGGAATATTTAAGGAAAGGCATTCTTCTGCCGTCCTTGTGTGTACACTTGTCCGACAGGTTCGCAACCCACGGGTCGGTAATCGCATCGACAACCTTGCCTATGCCCGTAAGAAGTGCCATAACGGTGAGAAAGCCGAGAAATTTATTCTGCGGCAGGAGAATGGGAATACCGCTCTTGACCGTCGGCTGGAAGAAATACAGCAGATAGTTGCCTATCATACCGTTGAACAGACCCTTGGAAATATCCGAAAGGCAGTAACGTATCATTTTGCTTTTGGGAAGTTTTTTACTCATGTCCTCAATCCTTTATATAATGTAATATTATTATATGAACTTGTCGAGTTCTGCGGCAACGGTTTGATTTTTGCTGATTTTCGGCTTATCAAACAGTTTGCCTCTTGCTACGACTGCTTCAACATTGCGAAGTGCCCGAAGATCCTCGAGCGGATTTTCCTTTGTCACTATCATATCGGCGCATTTGCCCTTTTCGATAGAGCCGGTAATGTCGCCGAGACCTGCCATAACCGCACTGTTCAGCGTTGCGGTATAAAGCGCAAAGGCGTTTGAAACGCCGACGAACTTGTGAAAATAATAAAGCTCTCTCCAGAAGTCGTACTGCGTTATCCACGGACAGCCGACGTCATTGCCCAAAACGACGGGAATGCCGTTCTCAAGTGCCGCCTTGGAGCATTCGACTATGCCCTCGAACACGACGTTGCCGTTGTACTGCTCAACCTCCGAGGCATTGGAAACCGAGCGATCAAACAGAGCATAAGGCAGAGCGGGTGAAATTGTCGTACACAGAAAAGCTCCCGTTTCCTTGAACAGAGAAATTATCTCTTCATCGGGCTTTGCGCCGTGCTCGATTGAATCGACTCCGTTTTTGAGAGCGGTACGTACGCCCTCGGGGGATTCGACGTGGGCGGCAACGATATATCCCATTTCGTGCGCCTTGTCGCAGACAGCCTTTATCATTTCGCCCTGCATTTTCATTTCGCCCGGCGTACCCTTTTCCTTTGCGTCAAGCACGCCGCCGGTTATCATAAGTTTTATGACATCGACGTTTTCGCCCTTTGCTTCGTCAAGACGGGCAAGAGCATCGTCTATTGTCTTTGCCGAAATCGCAACCGAGCCTGCCATATGACCGCCGGGAACGGAAATCGCACGGTTCGCCGCAAGAATGCGCGGGCCGTCCTTTTTGCCCGAATTGATATCATCTCTGAGCCTTGAGTCAAAATCGGCAATGCCGCCGACGGTGCGTATCGTCGTAACGCCGCTGAGAAGCTCCAACTTTGCGTATTCGGAAACCATTTTCCGAGCCGCCGCCCTTGTGAGAGCGGTGCTTGTGATTATTTTCACGAGCTTTTCGTTGTCACGCTGCTTTTTCTGCGGCTTGCCGTTGCCCGCAAGATGCACGTGCATATTGATAAGACCGGGCATTATGTATTTGCCGCCGAGGTCGATTTTTTTCACTCCATCGGGAACGTTCCCGTTCGGAACGATATCGGAAATTTTCTCGCCGTCGGTAAGAACCGCCATACCCTTGACGGGTTGCATATCCTTCGTGCCGTCGAGAATTATCCCGTTGACAAACGCGTATTTCATATTATCACTCTTTCCTTTTGCACATCTAATTTTTATTCAAACGCATCATATACAATGTATTATATCAAAGCTCGGTGTGTTTTTCAAGAACAGAAAGCATATCTTTACTGCTGTTTTGACGGAAGAATGAAATTTTTTGAAAAAATTTTTAAAAAGTGCTTGACAAACGGAGAAAAAATGTTATAATAATGATAACAATTATCGTTATCGAAAGGAGAGCCGCATATGACGAAGCACAGCAAGCAGAGAGATGCGATTTACGAGAACCTGCGTTCAAGAAAAGACCATCCCACGGCGGAGGAGATTTATTTCTCCCTAAAGCCGTCAATGCCTGCCATAAGCCTCGCCACGGTTTACCGAAACCTTGCTCAGCTCGAAAACGACGGCTTGATTTTACGTTTGGGCTCGGGCGGCTCGGCAAGGTACGACGGTGACACCGACCCGCACTACCATCTGCTTTGCCTCTCCTGCGGCAGGGTGTTCGACATTCCCTACATTGACGACGGAGGCCTTTGCGATAAGGCATCAAAGCTTTTTTGCGGAAGGGTTGAAAATGTCGTCGTGACTTTCAGAGGGCGTTGTTCCGATTGCCTCGATAATTAAAAATGTCAAAAAATAAAACCATATAACGGAGGAAAAAATCATGAAAAAATTTGTATGCCCCATCTGCGGTTATGTTTACGAAGGAGACGCGCTTCCCGAGAATTTCGAGTGCCCCATCTGCCACGCTCCCGCTTCAAAGTTCAATGAGCAGAGTGCCGAGGGTATGTCATGGGCCGCCGAGCATGTTGTCGGCGTTGCAAAGGGCGTCAGCGAAGAAATCCTTTCGGGTCTGAGAGAGAATTTTGCCGGCGAATG
>CAYNUD010000008.1:0-8099 GCA_964400315.1 uncultured Clostridium sp.
CCTTTTCGTCGTTTTTGAAGGTCATTTCGACATATGCGGGAAGGTCGGCACCCTCTTCGATATAATCGCTGTAGCGGCGGAAGAAGCTTCCGACAGCCTTGTAACGGCAGATAACCTCAAGACCCTTGCCGAATACCTTTGCGGGAAGAACCTCCATGGTGGTGTCGTTAAGGTCGGCACTTACATAGTGGGTTTTAAGTCCTGCGGCGTTAATTTTTTCAAAGAAATAAATCGACATACGAAGATTTACATCACCGACACCGTCAATGGTAAGACCGACGGAATTTTCGCCGGGATCGAACACGCCGTCTTTACCGGTGCAGTCATCCTTGAATTTAAGGAGATAGTTGCCGTTGTCGAGAGAATAAACGTTTTTGGTTTTTCCGGTGTAAACAAGTGATTTTTCCATGATTTTTTGCTCCTTTTATAATGAATAAAAATTTTGGATGAATTAAAGGGGGTGAATTAAAGGTTTTTCATAACATCGGTATCCTTGGCGAGAACCGCCTGTGCATCCGAAGCACGCTTGGCGTCAAGTTTTTCGGCAAGCTCGGCATCTTCGAGAGAAAGAATTTGAGCCGCAAGCAGAGCCGCATTCGCACCGCCGTTTATCGCAACCGTCGCAACGGGAATGCCGGAGGGCATCTGTACCGTCGAGAGCAGAGCATCGAGCCCGTCGAGATTTGAAGATTTACAGGGAATACCTATCACGGGCAGGGTGGTGTTTGCGGCAATCGCACCCGCAAGGTGAGCCGCCATACCCGCCGCCGCAATCAGAACGCCGAAGCCGTTTCCACGGGCGTTCAGCGCAAAATCACGAGCCTGAACGGGAGTGCGGTGAGCCGAGTAGATGTGAACCTCGAACGGAATGCCGAGAGAAGTCAGGGTATCCGTTGCTTTTTTGATTACGGGCAGATCGCTGTCGCTACCCATAACAATTCCGACTTTTTTCATTTTCAGTCACCTCGTAAATAAAATAAAAAGGGCGCACTCGGACCTCAACAAAGAGTTCAAGTGTGCCCAGACGGTCGGCTTATATGCTACGATACTTTGCTCCTTCGTGGTGCTCCACTTTAGTAACCGAATTGTCGGTTGCTTTATATCCGTCAGTTGCAAAGAAAGGTACGCTAAGTACATATAAACTATATCATTTTAAATAAACCCTGTCAAGAGTTTTTTAGCCTTATCGCAGGCTTTAAGATATGCCGAAAATGCAATGCTTCACAGTACGGTAGAATATCAATAAAAATGTTTGATTTATCCGACGGTTTGTGATACAATATTGACATAAAAGAGTATCCGCGAAAAATGTTAACAAATTGTTCACAAAAAAATTATCACATTTTTTCGTTTTGAAGTGTTTTATATTTAAAGGATGTTGTTTCCTGAAGGGAGCTTACTATGTGTGCGGTGACCGCCCATTATAATGATGAGTTTCGACATATAGAATATGCTGTTGAAAAGTACAGTCAAATGCTGTTCAGAATTTGCTACGGTATTCTCTGCAACAAGGAGGATGCCGAGGATGCTTTGCAGGAGACTTTTTTGAAGTATATGCTTAAAGCCCCTCTGTTTGAAAGCTCCGAGCATGAGAAAGCGTGGCTTATCAAGGTTGCAACTAACATCAGCAAAAATATGTGTCGCTTCAATGCGAAGCACGCGAACGAAAACCTCGACGAGCTGAGAAGCATCGGTATTCGCGATGACGACAGAGAGATTTTCGAGTTGATAATGCACCTGCCCTCAAAATACAAAATAGTCCTTGACCTCTACTACATCGAGGGCTACAAGGCGAATGAAATCGCCGATATCCTCAACACCTCGCCCGTGACGGTGCGCAAGCGCCTACAATACGGACGTAAGCTACTGAAAGCACAGCTTGAATGATTTTTGAAAGGAGAGATTTGCGTGCTGACCAACAAAAAACTGAAAGAGTATGTCAGGGTGATGAAATGCGTTGACGTTGATGAAGCGGTCAAGCAACAAATCATCAGGAACTGCGCCCGACAAGGTACCCTGTCAAAAATCAAAACGGGCAGATTTAAGGCGGTTGCGGCCAACAAAGACCAAACCCCCGACGAAATTTAATCAAAACCGACTTTGCGGCGGAGCTTTCGAGCTTCGCCGCTTTTTATATGTGGGGGTTTGCGTAAAAAAATCGCAACCCGATTTGTGCAAAATAAACAAACACGGAGGAAAAAGATGAAGGAACCGCTTTTTTACAGAATGGTCAGAATACCTCTGACGGGTATTTTTAAGGCGATTTATAAACCGTCCATAACCGGTAAGCGTAACATTCCCGAAAACGGCAGGATAATTCTTGCGGGCAACCATACCCACTTTTTTGACTGCCTCATTGTTGCTTCGGCAACCAAAAGATGCGTGCATTATCTTGCAAAGGACGAGCTTATGAAAGGTCCGCTGAAATATATATTCGGCAGTCTCGGCATAATTCCCGTCAACCGCAGAACCAAGGATGCCGCTGCGCTCGGCAAGGCGAAGGAATATTTGTGTGACGACAAGGTTATAGGAATATTTCCCGAGGGAACGATAAACAGGACGGATGATATTATAATGCCGTTCAAATTCGGAGCGGTAAAAATGGCTCACGATACGGACAGCAAAATAGTGCCGTTTGTAATAACGGGCAAATACAAGCCCTTTGAAAGAAGCGTAAAAATTCGATTCGAGGAGCCGATAACGGTTTCCGACGATTTGAGCGAAGCGAACAATAAACTTATGGATATCGTTTCGGACGGTATCAGAAAGGCGGGGGACAAAAAATAATGAAAAAACCTGAAGAAAGAGAGCTCGGCTATAAGTTGCTTACACCGATAATGCGACCGTTGTTCAGTCTTTATTATCATCCCACGATAATCGGTGCGGAGAAAATACCCAAGGGTGTACCCATCATAATAGCGGGCAACCACAAGCACGTTTACGACCAGTGCTTAACTATTATCGCAACGAAGAGAGTCATTCATTATATGGCGAAAAAAGAATATTTCGACGGCAAGCTTGCACCGCTTTTCAGAGTGGTCGGCTGTATACCCGTAGATCGTTCCAAGAGGGATTTTTCAAGCGCAAAATCCGCAATGAAAGTGCTTAAGAACGACGGTGCCATCGGAATTTTTCCGGAAGGAACAAGAAACAAGACCGATAAATTTTTGCTCCCGTTCAAGAAAGGCACGGTTTCAATGGCGCAGAGAAGCGGTGCGTATATCGTTCCTTTCGGACTTACGGGAGATTATAAATTCAGAAGCAAAAATCTTACCGTCAGATACGGAGAACCGTTCAAAACGGACGGCATGACAGCCGAGGAGGCCAATGCGAAGCTGTATGCGGAGGTTGAACGCCTCATGCTTGAAAATCTCGGTGAGTCTGAACAAGATAGAAAGAGAGCTTAAACGGAGGTACGGGAATGAGAATAGGTATGGACGTCGGTTCAACGACGCTGAAATGCGTTGCAGTTGACGACGATAATAAAATTGTTTACAAAGAATACGAAAGACACTATTCCAAGATAGCGGAGAAAAGTGCGAAGATGCTTTCCGAAATTGTTGAGAAGCATCCGGAATTCTCTAAAGCATCATTGACTGTTTCGGGTTCTGCCGGCATGGGCTTCGCCAATGTTCTCGGTTTGGACTTTATCCAAGAAGTTTACGCAACGAGAGTCAGCGTTTCACGCCTGCTTCCGGGAACGGATACAGTAATAGAGCTCGGCGGCGAGGATGCGAAAATATTGTTCTTCACAAACGGCGTAGAGGTTCGAATGAACGGTTCATGTGCAGGCGGTACCGGTGCTTTTATAGACCAGATGGCATCGTTGCTCGGTGTTGAGCCTACGGAAATGAACGAGCTTGCAAAGACGAGCGAAAAGATTTATTCAATAGCTTCACGCTGCGGTGTTTTTGCAAAATCGGACATTCAACCCCTTCTTAATCAGGGCGCAAGAAAGAATGATATTGCGGCAAGTATTTTCACCGCCGTTGTAAATCAGACCGTTGCCGGCCTTTCGCAGGGAAGAAGAATCGAGGGAAATGTTGTTTATCTCGGAGGTCCTCTTTTCTTCCTTTCGGAGCTTCGTAAGGCGTTCGATAAGGGACTCGGTACAACCGGCGTGTGTCCCGATGACGGACTTTATTTTGTTGCTCTCGGTGCGGCATTTTCTTCAACGGGCGAGGAGCTTGACATCAAAGAAGTAACAGAAAAAATAAGAGAAGCAAAGGGAAGCGGAGAATATCTCGGTTCTGCGCCGCTCTTCACAAGCGAAAAGGAATATAATGAATTTTCCGCCCGTCATGCAAAGGCAAACGTTTCGGTTGATGCTCCCGTTAAAAGCGGAGACAGTGTTTGTATCGGAATAGATGCGGGCTCAACAACGGTCAAGGGCGTTGTTATTGACAAAAACGGCGAAATCGTTATGCAAAGATATATGCTCAACAACGGTGATCCCGTGTCGATAATAAGAGAATTTCTTATGGATTTCTATAAAAAATATCCCGGTGTAAAGGTTGCTTCCAGTGCCGTTACGGGCTATGGTGAGGATATCGTAAAGAATGCCTTTGCTGTTGATATCGGTCTTGTCGAAACGGTTGCACATTTTACTGCCGCAAAGAAATTCAAACCCGACGTTGACTTCATCATCGACATCGGCGGACAAGATATCAAGTGCTTTAAAATAAGAAACAATGCCATTGATAACATATTCCTCAATGAAGCTTGTTCTTCGGGCTGCGGTTCATTCCTGCAAACTTTTGCCGCCGCTTGGGGATACGATATTGCCGAATTTTCAAAGCTCGGTCTTTTTGCCGACAGACCCGTTGACCTCGGCTCGCGTTGTACGGTGTTTATGAATTCCTCCGTCAAACAGGCACAAAAGGACGGCGCGACAATTCAGAACATCTCGGCGGGACTTTCGATAAGCGTTGTAAAAAATGCGCTTTATAAGGTTATAAGAGCCGCGAGCGCCGATGAGCTGGGTAAAAATATTGTCGTTCAGGGCGGTACGTTTCTCAATGATGCCGTACTTCGCGCTTTTGAACAGGAAATAGGCAGAAATGTCGTCAGACCGACAATTTCGGGTCTTATGGGAGCTTACGGTGCGGCTCTTTACGCCAAAGAGCGCGCTCCGAAAAACAGCACTCTCATATCTCTCGACGAGCTCGAACATTTCGAGCATAAGGTCAAGGCCGTGACCTGCGGCAAGTGTAGCAACAACTGCCGTCTTACTTTTAATACATTCAGTTCCGGAAGAAGTTTTATAGGCGGAAACCGTTGCAGTAAGCCGCTTGTAAAGTCAAATGCCGACAGCGGAAAAAATCTTTTTGAATACAAGAGAGAGTTGCTTTCGAAGTATGCACCCGTCAAGGGCGAACGTGAAACTATAGGACTTCCCGTGGGTCTCAATATGTTTGAGTTGCTTCCGTTCTGGCACACGTTTTTTACTTCTCTCGGCTTCGGTATTGCGCTTTCGGATAAGTCTTCGAGAGAGCTTTATGTCTCGGGACAGCACACCATTCCCTCCGATACCGTATGTTATCCCGCAAAACTGCTTCACGGTCATATTGAATCTCTGCTTGCTCAAGGCGTTGAAAACATTTTTTATCCCTGCATGAGCTACAATCTTGACGAGGATTTAGGCGACAACCATTACAATTGTCCCGTCGTTGCGTATTATCCCGAGGTTATTCGCTCGAATGTCGGCGAGCTTAAGAAGATAAACTTCATGAGCGATTATGTCGGACTTCACCGCAGAAAGGATTTTGAAAAGAAAATTTTTGGCATACTTTCCGCAAAGTTCTCGGGCTTGACTCAAAAGCAGGTCAAGGCGGCGTCGGATAAAGCGTATGACGAGTATTATTCCTTTATGAACAAAATACATACAACCGGTATGGAGTATCTTAAGGATGCCAAGGCGAACGACAAGCCTGTTATAGTTCTCTGCGGCAGGCCTTATCACCTTGACGAGGAGATAAACCACGGTATAGACAAGCTCATTTGCGAATGCGGTGCAACCGTTATCACCGAGGACAGCATAAGCCCGCTTGTCGATAAATTCCCGACCACTGTTCTCAACCAGTGGACGTACCATTCAAGGCTGTATGCGGCGGCAAAATACGTTGCCGACAAAAAGGACAAGGACCTTAACATTGTTCAGCTTGTTTCGTTCGGTTGCGGCGTTGATGCAATTACGACGGACGAAATGAGAACCATTCTCGAAAGAGAAGGAAAGATATATACACAAATAAAAATAGACGAGATTTCAAATCCCGGTGCGGTTAAGATAAGGCTCAGAAGCCTCTTTGCCGCAACAGGCAGATAAGGGGGAAGAAAAATGAAAAAGCAGGAAGCGGACAGAGTTGAATTTACCAAGGATATGATGGATTATACAATTCTTGTTCCCAATATGCTCGAAATACATTTCAGCCTGTTGATTAATATTTTCGGTCAGTACGGCTATAAAACCGAGCTGCTCAAAAACGACGGAAGAACGGTTATCGACGAGGGACTTAAATATGTTCACAACGATACCTGCTATCCCGCTCTGCTTGTTATCGGTCAGCTCATTGATGCTTTGAATACGGGCAAGTATGACCCGAACAAGACGGCACTTATGATAACCCAGTCGGGCGGCGGTTGCCGTGCTTCAAATTACATTCATTTGCTCAGAAAAGCATTGAAAAAGGCGGGTTATCCGCAGGTGCCCGTTATATCGCTGAACCTCTCGGGTCTTGAGAAAAACAGCGGCTTCAAAATCCGCATTTCCATGGCTCTCAAAATGCTTTCGGCGGTTATTTACGGCGACCTTATTATGCTTCTTAAAAATCAAATAGAGCCTTATGAGAAGAATAAGGGCGATGCGGCAAGACTGACAAAGAAGTGGACGGATGACATCAGTGCTCAAATGCAAAACGGAAAGGCGATTTCTTTCTCGGAAATGAAAAAAATTCTTCCGCAAATCACGGAAAGCTTTTCAAAAATCCCCATCGAAAGAGTGCCGAAAACCAAGGTCGGCGTTGTCGGCGAAATATATGTTAAGTATTCTCCGCTTGCCAACAATCATCTCGAAGAATTCCTTTTCGGTCAAGACTGCGAGGTAATGGTTCCCGGACTGCTCGGCTTCCTGTTGTTTAAGGTTGACAACAGACTTGAGGATATCAAGCTTTACGGCGGCAATCCGTTCAAAAAAATAGCTATGAGAATAGCTATGTGGTATCTTACGAAAATCGAGAAAACTCTTAACGAAGCCTCGGCGGCATACGGTGATTTCAATGTTCCCGCCCCATATGCGCATATCAAAGAGATCTGCACGAAGATTATAGGCCCCGGCTGTAAAATGGGCGAGGGTTGGCTTCTCACGGCAGAAATGATGGAACTTATCGAAAGCGGCTACGGCAATATTGTTTGTGCTCAGCCCTTCGGATGTTTGCCCAACCACATTGTCGGCAAGGGAATGATCAGAAAGCTCAAGGAAATGTATCCTCAGTCGAACATTGTTCCCATAGACTATGACCCCGGTGCGACAAAGGTAAACCAGGAGAACAGAATACGCCTTATGCTTGCCGTTGCGAGAGAAAATGCAGGCTGTGACGGTTGCTGCTCCGAGGAATGCAAATGCTGTAACTGCGGCGAAGAATAATACCGAAACATAAAAAACGGCGGTCCGTTTTATCAGCGGACTGCCGTTTAGCATTAATCAACGTTTTTACCGAAACGCTTTATCTTTTGCGTTGTGGTTTTTTCGAGAGCCGAGGTGAGCACCTCAACGATTTTAATGTTTTTGTATTTCGGAATTTTACTGTTTACGCCCTTAACCGCATTGTCAACGGCGTTGCGTACTTCATCGCTTTGCGGTATTCTTCCGAGCTTTTCTTTGAGATATTCGACATTGGGCAGGATTTTTGCCTTAACAAAGGATTCTCCGTCCTCTTTCGCACCGAAAACAAGCACTTCGCCGATTTCGGGATATTCCGAAAGTCTCGTTTCAAGCTCCTCGGGATAAATATTCTTCCCGTTTTCGGTGACGATAACGTTCTTTATTCTGCCCTTTATGAACAGGTCGCCGTTTTCGTCCATATAGCCGAGGTCGCCCGTAT
>CAYNUD010000008.1:8109-23920 GCA_964400315.1 uncultured Clostridium sp.
CCGTCCTTAAGTACCTCGCCGGTGGCTTCTTCATCGTTGAAGTAGCCGAGCATTATATTTTCGCCTTTTGCGATTATTTCGCCGACTCCCTCATCGTTAGGGTTGTCTATTCTTATTTCAACTCCCGGAATGGCGATGCCGGTCGAAGCGGGATTGAAGTGGAAATCGCTGTTGCCCGCAAGCAGGGGAGAGCACTCGGTTAAGCCGTAGCCTTGAAGCGTGCGAATGCCGAGTGCACTGAAATCCTCGACAAGTGCGGTGTCAAGTTCGGCGGCACCGACGATGAAAAGGCGAAGCTTTCCGCCGAGGGATTTTCTGACCTTGGAGCATATGAGCTTACGAATGATGAACGGGGTTTTGCTCAATGCCGAGGCAAGCGACTCGTTTTCAAAATACTTTTTGTATCTTGAGGGGCAGTCGGCGGCTACAGCCTTTTTAATCCTCTTGTTGAGCACTTTAAGAAGAGCGGGCACGACAACGAGAATGCTCGGACTGTATTCCTGCAAGTTTTTCTGTATTTTGGTAAGACCGTCACAATAGCATATACTTGCACCTCTTGTGAGAAAAAGGAGAAAATCAAGGGTGCATTCATAAGTGTGATGAAGAGGAAGAACCGAAAGGGTAACATCCTCTTTTTTTATGTTGACCATGCTGACGGTTGAGTGAATGTTGGAGCAAAGATTATATTGCGACAGACAAACACCTTTTGAATTTCCCGTGGTTCCGGAGGTGAAAATTATTATTCGTACCTCATCCTTGCCGATTTCGATGCTGTCGACAAGGGCGGTGTCACAGACCTCACATGCCATTTTTTCAACATCGTCGAAGGATATGTATTCTATTTCGCGGGTAACTGATTTTTTAAGCGCATCGAGCTTTTTGTTATCGGAAAACACGGCAACGCAATCGGCGGCGTTCAGAAAGTCGTTAACGTCCTCGGGCATGAGCTCTTTATCTATCGGAACGACGACACCGACGGTTGAAGCGCACAGATAGGCGAGTGACCATTGAAAAGAATTTGCACCGATAACGGCGATTCTTTTGCCGAGCATGCCCTTTTTAATGAGCAGTGTGCAAAGTCCGTAATATAAATCTTTAAGCTGAGCAAAGGTGATGCAACGGTATTTACCTTCGCCTTCTTTAAGTCGAAATATTGTTCTGTTTGCAAATCGAATTGCGGAGTCATTGATAATTTCTCTGAAATTATCGTACCTTTTCTCAGTGTAATAATTCGGAGCCATGTCTTCCTCCTGTTCTTAATTATGAAGATTATAACAGGTAAAGGCGGATAAATCAATGCTTCAAATTTTAAGAATTCCTTAATTTTATCCGTATTTCCGAAAAAAGAACAATAAAAACCGTTATTTGATTATTTTTGCGCTCCATGAGAAGCTGAACCGTTCCTTTTTGTCAAGTCGGCATATACCTCTTTTTTGCGAAATATCGCTTTTTATTTCTCTGCCGTCGTTTACGCCGTACCACGGTTCTATGCAGACGTAAGGAGCACCGGGCTTTGCCCAAATTCCGAGGAACGGACATTCGCCGAAAGTAAATTCAATCTCATTTTCACCCTTAATACTGAGCTTTTGAGATTTGATATCGGAAAGAATGAGTGCGTCCGCTTTGAATATTTCCTCTGTGATGACTATTTCACGGGCGTTGTCAAGAAGCGGAAACTTTTTGTCGATAATGAGGTTTTCACTGTCAATTCTCTCGGTTGAAAGCGTTTCGGGCTTTTCAAATTCGATAATATCGCCGACCTTGCAGTTGAAAGCGGGGTGTGCGCCGATTGAGAAATACATCTCGCCGTCGGTTTTGTTAATGACCGTCATTGTGTTTATGAGAGAATCTCCGCAAAGCTCAAAGGAAACAAGCAACTCAAATTCAAACGGATAGTTTTTAAGTGTATTTTTGTTGCTTTCAAGACTGAAAACAGCTTTTGAATCCGAGTGCTCCTTGACGGTGAAAGGAAGCTTGCGGGCAAGTCCGTGCTTGGGCATGGAATATTCCGTGCCGTTATATCTGTAGCTGTCGTTGATGAGCTGGCCTATTATCGGAAAGAGTACGGGAGCCTGACCGTACCAGATTTCGGGTTTTCCGTACCAGATATATTCCTTTCCGTTGCTTTTTGAAACGAGCGAATGAAGCTGGGCGCCCATATCGTCGATTTCGCAGGTTAAAAATTCGTTTTCAATTTTGTGAAACATAACCGTTCTCCTATCTGTCGGTAAGATTTTTAATCCATTTTTTGCTTTTGAAGCGTATCAAGCTCAGTGTTATTTTCGGTATATCCTCGCATGCATACATCGCAATTATAAGATATACAAAATCAACCTTAACCAATAATCCGAGAGTACATACAACGGGAATACTCAAAAGATAGAGCGACATACAGTCGTACAGTATACCGATTTTTGTGTCACCGCCCGCACGGAATGTGCCGACAATGAGCGTATACGGAATGTTGTGAAACGGAAGCCAACAGCAGTATATCAATATGAGCGTGCTTGCAAGGTTAAAAGCCCCTTGCGTTTCGATATTCAGCAGGGTGAGCAGGGGAATTCTGACAGCGGCAAGTAATGCACCGCTGAAAACACCGATTATCGGGGTCATTATCACGAATTTCTTTGCAAGCTTATATGCATCGTTTTCACGTCCCTCGCCTATGGTTTTCCCCGTCATTATGGAACATGCATGGCATATTCCCACAAAGAAAACAAAAGCGATTTGTTCAATGGAGCTGAATATCGTATATCCCGCATAGGCCTCACTGCCTTGACGGGCAAACACCATTGAATAGATGTTTGTGCCGATAGCCCATATTCCCTCATTAAAAACAACAGGCAGACAGGTTATCGAAAAGCGACGTATAAAACTGCGAGACAGCTTGAAAAAATCTTTTACAGGTGCCTTGAATACTTGATTTGCGTTGCGTATATAGATAAAAAGTATGACGGATTGGGCTACTGCCGATATCAATGTTGCCGCCGCCGCACCGCTGATGCCGAGGGCGGGAAAACCGAGTTTGCCGTTTATTAAAATGTAATTCAAAACGGTGTTTATTGCAACCGAGGCAATAGATGTGAAAAGCGGAGGATTCACCTTTTCCGTTGCTCTGAGCACAACGCAGGTTATTTGATTGAATGAAGAAAACAGACCCATGAAAGCGACTGTACGCATATATTTTTCGGCTTCCGCTATGACGGGAGCTTCATTTGAAAACACTCGTATGAGCTGTTGAGGGAAGAAAAACATTGCGATAAAAGAAATCAGCGCGACTCCCGTTCCGAAAATCAGCGCAACGCCGTAGGAACGAAGAATATGCTTTTTGTCCTTTGCTCCCCAAAACTGTGAAATGAGAGCCGCAGAACCCGAAGATATGCCGAAATAAAACAGATTCATCAAGAATATCCATCTTGAAGAAACTCCTACGGCGGAAACGACCACATTGCCGAGTGGTGTCACCATTGCGGTATCGACAAGCTGAGCGCAGGATACCAAAAGCTGCTGTAATGCAATGGGAAGTGCGAGCTTACCCATGTTTTTGAAAAACTGTTTGTTATTCATTTCTTTTCTCCGTGTCCGTAATACAACAATTCTATTTCATTACACACAAAAAGTCAACGATTATATTAAATATTTATTAAAACGGTAAAGATAACTATTGATTTTTCCTTTTCTCTGCTGTATACTCTACATGAATAAAAATCGGAAGGAACGATTATTATGGGACAATACAATGAATTTGCAGGCGTTTACACTCTTCTTCTTACTCCGTTCAACCTTGACAGAAGCGTTGACTACAGAGCATATGAAGAATATGTTGATTGGCAGGCGTCATTTAAACCTCAGCATCTCTTTGCAGTCTGCGGCTCATCCGAGATGAGAGAGCTTTCTCCCGAGGAGAGAGTTAAGTGCGCGGGTCTTGCAGTTAAGAATTCCAACGGAATCCCCGTATTTGCGACCGCCAACCTTCAAGAGGGTTTTGATGACCAGATTGAAGAAATGAAACAGCTTGAAGCACAGGGTGTCAGCGGACTTGTCTTTGTTACAAAGGGTATGTGCGATAAGCACACCGAAATATACGATTATCTCACTTCTCTTGCTTCTCACACGGAGCTGCCTATCGTACTCTATGAGTTCCCTGGGATGCGCCCGTGTCACATGGATGCAAGAACCTACGGAAAACTCGTAGAAACAGGCAGATTTAAGGGAATCAAGGATACCACATGCACAATGCCTCTTATTGAGTCGAAGATAGCCGTTCAGGGCGATTCCAATGTTCTTCAGGCAAACATCCCTCTCCTTTACGATTCGTGGATAAAGGGCGCAAGAGGCGTTATCGCTACCCCCACCTCCTGCGGCGCGGGACTTTTCGTTAAGATGTGGGATGAGTTCGTGAAGGGTGATCTTGAGGCGGCAAGACGTACGCATCAGCATATCATTCTTCTTGACAACGCCATTGATTCGGGCTTCAATGCAAGCGCTAAGTATCTTGCAAGGCTTCAAGGTGTCAATATGAATTGGTACACGAGAGGCAGCCACAACCTTGACGATGCACGCATGAGATCAATTGAGGTATTCCATGACTGGGCTAAGAGCGAAGGCATTATGAAATAAAATTATTTTACCATTCGGGGGAACATATGAAAAAACTCAGCGCCGATGTATGTGCGGTAACGCACGCAGGCAGGGTAAGACGGGAAAACGAGGATAATTACAGCCTCAACGGAAGAATGACAACGACCGACCTACGTAAGGGCTCGGCGTATGTTCAGCATATGAAAGAACCGTTCCATCTTTCCGTTTGCGACGGTATGGGCGGTGAAAGCTACGGAGAGCTTGCGTCGGGTATAGCCGTTGAAACGATAGCCGAACACGCCACGGAAATTTACGCTTCGGGTGAAGATTTCAGCTTTGCGGTCTCAAACTGTCTTGATGATGCGAATACTCGCATTTGCAGCAAGATAAACGAAAAAGGTAAGCGCATGGGTACAACTCTTGCGGCAATATATGCCGTAAAGGGAAACATAATCTGTGTCAATATAGGTGATACAAGAATATATCACTATTCAAAAGGCGTTCTCGATCAGATTAGCTTTGACCATACTCATGCACAGACTATTGTTGATGCGGGCGGAGTGTCGCAGGACAATATGAGCCGTATTCCCGATGCCAAGCGTTTGACCCGTCATCTCGGCGTTTTTCCCGAAGAATCAAGTCTTTCGCCGAATATCAGCGTTATAAATGATGTCGATAACGGAGATATCGTCATGCTTTGCAGTGACGGTTTGACGGACTATTTGACCGATTTCGATATTACAAGCGTGCTCTCAACGAGCGAAAGCCCGCAGGATGCGGCAGGCAAGCTTGTACGTATGGCTCTCGAAAGAGGCGGTAAGGATAACATTACCATAATCACGGCTTTTATCGGAGCGCAGGAAACTGCGATATTTGCTCCGAGGGCGGCGGCGATGGTGGGTGATACCGATGCCGATTACGAGGAGGAATATCTCAACAGCTACGGCTCAAACAGGAACGAGACCGAGGGAGAGAATATTTCTCCGTATGCAAAAGCCGATGCAAGAGCCTATATTAAGCCGACGGATAAAATGAAAATTCTGAAAATCGTTGCAATAGTTGCGGCGGTTGCACTTGTGGTGGTTGCGGCGGCACTTTTGATAAAAGCCGTGCTTAAGAGCGAACAGGAAAATACTACAACGATTCCGCCATCGACCTACGGAGAAACATATTACTATTCTACGCAGGCGCCGATTGCCGTTTGGAGTGAACCGATAACGGAGGAAAGTACGACGGAAACGGCCACCGAAAAGGTGACGAAGCCGACGACTACCAAAAGAAACGTTACGCGGACAAAACCGACAACAACCGAAAAGCCGGTTACGCAGACGAAGCCCACAACAATCGTAAATGCTACCCAAACAACTCAGTCGGAAACAACCACCGTAACTGCGGCTGAGACTACGACGGAGGAAACCACCGGTAATGAGAACGCGGAAACAACGACTCAACAGGAAACCTCCGATGAATCGACAACTCTATATACTGAAAACGCTTAGAATTCAAGAACAGAAAAGCTCGACAGCCTTCATGACTGCCGAGCTTAATTGTTTACGCTTATTTGATTTTTACCATCTTGTCGCCTCTGACGAGATAGGCGTTTTGAGCAAGGTCAATCATGGGCTGATCGTTGTAAGAATCTGTATAGAAGTTTTCTACTACAGCATCGGGATAACGTTCACGAAATGCCTTAACCTTGTTTTCTCTGAAGCAGAAATTAACAAGCTTTCTGCTGTTGAGATCGGTTTGCGTTGCAATGTAGTTTTTAATGTTGAGTCTCTTGCAAATTTCTTCGAGCACGACATCTATACATGCGGAAAGAATAACGTCGTCATCCTTGCGTTGCTTGAGATAGAATGACTTTATTTTGCGGCTGTGCTCATTCCAAAAGGCATCAACGTCCGAACCTATATCTTCAATACCCTGACAGTATTCTTCAACAACGCCCGAATAGGTGTTCATAACCTCATCAAGAGAAATCTTGCCCGCCTTGTATCTTGTGATAACGGTCACGGCCATGGGGATTTTCGAGACCAATTTCGGATCCTTTTTTAAATAGTAAAGAAAGAGGTCAACTCCCGATTCGCCTTTATAAATCGTGTTATCAAAATCGTAAACATTCATAATCATATTCTCCTTCATCGAAACTTTGAGCTACCCTCTGTCAAGTATTATAGCATTACAGGTGGAGAATATTTTTCTACTATGGAATAAATTTCTTATGGTTTTCTTAATGTTTTATAAGAAAAAGACGGCTTTTTAATGCTTATCGTTACTTATTTCGATTATATTTGTGTACGGCTCATTTGCTTTTTTCATATGAGAGATAAGTGTTTCGCGCATTTGACCGCGAATATGTGTATAGTCGGGATCGCAAATCAGATTGTTTTTCTCAAACGGGTCTTTTTCGAGGTCGTAGAGAAACTCCTCCGTGTAACTTTCGGCAAAGGCTGCATCTTGCTTTTTTGCGGAAACGCTGTATTTCCATCTGTCTGTTCTTATCGCTCTGCCTGTTTGACTTTCGGATATCTGCATGAAAACGCTTTCGTGGCCCTTTAAATCGGTAAGACTTTTGCCGACAAAATGAGACGGAATATCCACTCCGGCAATATCAAGTACCGTGGCAGGCAAATCAATAAGCGATACAAGTTCGGTGATTCTGCCTCCGCCTGTGAAAGCGCCGCCTGTTATGACAAGCGGAACTTTAATACTTGCTTCATGACAGGAGCGTTTGTATTCGGCGTTTCGGGTGCGGAAATGGCAACCGTGATCCGAGGTATAAATAATAACGGTATTGTCGTAAAGTCCGTTGTCTTTCAGTGATTTTATCAGTTTGCCGAAATTCATGTCAACACGGTTACAGCAGGCGAGGTATGACGGCATTTGCAAACGCCAATCGCCGAGTGTGCCCGCAAGGTCACCGGGGATATCATAATCCCTAAACGCTTTTTTGGCACCTCTCGGAGCTTCAAATCTCAGACGATCGTTTTGGTGATGCGGTTCCAACTGAGAAACAAACATAAAAAACGGTTTATCGTGCTTCACTTTTTCTATATATTCGATGGCATAATTGTTTATTGCATCCGCACGGTATCCGGTGAAATCGAGACGGTTTTCATTTTCGTCAAAAACATAACCGTTATAGCCGTGTGAGGTGAATTCAAGAACATCCGAAGCTCTCCAATAGTCGTACCCGCCGCGTCTTTCCAAAGGCGTGGCTTTGGTTTTGAGGTTGTGATTCCTGTCTGATGCCAAATGCCACTTGCCGATATATGCCGTGTCATAGCCCGCACGTGAAAGACATTTTGCAACGGTTTCACAGTCGGTCGGTAAGGAGATATCGTTTCTGTAGCACCCCGTTTGCGTTGCATATACGCCGCTTTGCAGACAAGCACGCATGGGACCGCAGACGGGCTGACAGGAAAAGGCATTTTCAAAGATCGTGCCTTCCTCGGCAACGGCATCAAGGCAGGGGGTTACGGGGAGCCGCTGACCGTAGCATCCCGCCGTATCCGCTCTTTGCTGATCGGAAAAATAAAAAACGATGTTGGGTCTGTTCAAGGATTTTACCTCCTAATGCTTTTGATTTTTTCGATTATGTGAATAAGAACATCCATTCTCGGACAGTAGCCGTCAAGCTGATTGTAAAGACTTCTGTATCTTTTACAGCCCGAACCGCAAACCGTTTTTACGGGACATTCGGAACACAGGCTGTTTTTCGGCTCGGTATGCTCGAAAAAGCGGCGAAGTCCGTCACAATTCAGAATATCCTCAACGGAAGCAGTGTTTATATTTAGACATTCAAATTCGTCAAGACAGTAGAAATCACACGGATAGCAGGTACCGTTTGCTTCGACAACAAGCTGAGCGTTGCATCTGCCGCTTGCGCCGCATTGTTCGGCTCTGCCAGTAGTCAAAAGTGACAGGATGTTGTCAAAATCTCTTATATATATCCGCTCTCCGTTGTTTACCGCGGAGAACCAACGGTTGAAAAGTCTTTTCTGGAAGCGAGCAAGCTCCTTTGCTCCGAGACTGTAATCGGATTTTTCTCCGCCGAGAGGGTCAAGACAGTATATCGGCTGAACGTCTCTGAAATTGTTTTCGATATAAAAATCAAACAATTGCGAGGCATCGGTGTCGGCGGTTATTACCGAAAGTATGTTGAAGTCGACTCCGTGATTGCGTAAAAGCTCAATACCGTTCATCGTTTTTTCGAAAGAACCGGAGCGGTATTTATCGTGCAGCGGCTTTTGACCGTCAAGAGAAACGCCGACAAGAAAATTATTTCGTTTAAAAAATTCGCAAAAGTCATCGTTCAGCAGAGTGCCGTTTGTTTGTACCGACCAGTTATAAGAGCTGCCGCGAGTCTTTAGATTTTCGGCAAGAGATACGAAGCCTTCAAAAAATTCAAGCCCCGAAAGCAAAGGTTCTCCGCCTTGAAACATGAACGAAATAACGGAATCTTCCTTGCAAAAGGCAACAACCTTTCTTATGAGATTTTCTGCTGTGTCCATGCTCATAATTCCCGTACCCGAAACGGAGCGGGAGCTTGCTTCGTCACGGTAAAAGCAGTATCGGCAATTCAGATTACATGCCGACGAAGCAGGTTTTACCAGAACGGTCATGTTTCGCATAAAAGCACCTCTTTTGTTAAACATAAATCGGGTGATGAATGTTGAAACGTAAAACGGTAGAGTATATCACGGCTTTCGGGCTGGGGGCGTACATTTACGGCGGCATAGAGGTCGTCGCAAGAGGATATACGCATTGGACCATGGCACTGACGGGCGGAGCTGTGATGCTTTTATTTATGCTCATAAATCGAACAAAAGGAATCAATATATTTCTCCGTTGCCTGCTCGGTGCTTTTGTGATAACAAGCCTCGAATTTTCCGTGGGAATGATAGTAAACGTACGTCTTGCTTGGAATGTATGGGATTATTCGGATAAAGCGCTGAATGTTATGGGACAAATATGTCCGCTGTTTTCGGCAGGGTGGTACGCCGTGAGTCTGCCTGCCTTTATGCTTTGTACTGCTATTGAAAAGAGACTCAACTCGCCGAAATATACTTTTTGATGCCCTCTGCGGTTGCCTCTGCAAGGATATCTCTGTTTGCCGCATTTTGAAGTATCTGGCATTCATCCGTATTTGAAACGAAGCCGTATTCAACAAGCACTGCGGGACATTCTTCGACTCTTGCTACGCGGAATGCGTAGAAGTTTGCGCCTCTGCTGATTTTGCTTTTGAACGAATCGGGCTTGTCCGCATATATTTTTGTTTTGTAAGCCGACGTTATGCTTTCGTGAAGCGCTTTCGCAAGAGGCTGAGAATATGCGCGATAATAATAAGCGGAAGTGCCCATTGCCGAAGCGGTCGTGCTCGAATCGCAGTGTATTGAAATAAACATATCGGGATCCTTGCTTCGTACGGCATCGTTTCTTTGTGTGTAGGATACCCATTTGTCAGTTGAACGGGTCATGAGTACCTTTGCACCTTCCGCTTCAAGCAGTGATTTTACCTTTAACGCAATGGAAAGATTTATGTTTTTCTCCTGACCGAAATCGGTTGAAGACACGGCACAGTTTGCGCCGCCGTCGATTCCGCCGTGTCCGGGGTCGAGCATTATTGTGTAGCCGCTCAATGATGATGAAGGCTTATGCTTAAATGAAATAACAAGATTTCCGTTTTCGGCGTATTCGCAGTGAAAACCGTAAAAATTACCGCTTTGTGAAAGTTCGAGCGACAGGGTTGCTTCGCAGGCGGATTGGTCAATGCTCCATTTTCCGCCTTTTATGACGGAATTCACGAACGCCATGTTTTCGTCGGCTGAGACGGTATCGCTGAAGGTTATTTTTACTCCGGTGCAGTTGAGCGAAGAAACGGTGACATTTCTGCCGTTATACGAGCCGTAGGTTTGACCTGTCAGCTTGATGTTGAAAACAACATTACGGTTCATATCAAGCTCAATGACGGTCTTTTCGGCATATGCCTTTGCACTGACGACTTTGATGTTGTTTTTCGGCATAACGTAACCGTCAACGATTTTGAGGTGAGTTATGTTTCCCTCAATGCCGGTTGTAAGGCGTTCGCTTCGTAAAAGCGGAACCTTAACGCCCGAAGCGAGAATATAATATGTATCTCCGTCATAGGTTGCGTTGCCTTTTACGTAATCCGAAGTACCTTTAAGCAAAGGAGAACAGTCGGGAACGGAATATGTTGCCGTGGTGTTGGCCGGATATACCTCTACATAATCGTCCGTTATCTCGCATATTTTTGCGGTGCCGAGACCGTAATTGTTTTTATAGTTATATTTTTCGAGCAAATCGCTTTGCGAAAAGACGGTCGAAGAAGCGGATTGAGATGCGCTCTGGGCTTGCGATGAATCAACAGAGGTTGCCGTTTGTTCCGATGTGTGTTCCCGCGTTGTGGTTGTGACTGCCGAAGTTGCCGGAATTACGGGCGTCTGAATTTCATTCGCACTGACATTTACGCTTGCACCCGTTTTGCTTTCGCTGAGACCTTGGTATGTTGCCGTTACTGTATATTTTCCTAACTTTTGGACTGTGGATGTTCCGTTGGGAGTGGTAAGCTCTGCGGCAAAGGTGGTAAAATCGGAATCACGGTCGGGAGCTAAATCATCCTCTCCCTCCGATTGAACCGCTTTCATAGTATAGGTTTTTCCGTTGAACTCAACGCTGACGGAAGCGTTTTTGTGAGCAATTGCGGAAACCTGAACGAGCATACCGCCGGGAACGGAAATATCATCCGAGGGAGATACGCTTTTGAGCAGTTTTATTTTATATGTAATATTGTATGTATAGGTTTTGCCCTTGTGCTCGAATTTTATTGTATTCTTCCCGACCTTGAGGTTGCAGTCAACCGAAAAATCGCCCGTTTTTGCAACATTCAGCTTTTCGCCGTTGCAAAGAAGATCATAGGCGGGACTGCTTGTACCTCTGAACGTTACGGTCGATTGTTCAACGGTAAATGTTGTCTTGGAATAATTCGATATAGAAAATTCCTTATCAAGAAGATAAGTATCTCGTTTTTTGATGTAGTTTAAAACGATTTCCGCCGCAGTACCGCTTGCGGATTCTATATCCTCGAGGGGATAAAACGCAAGAGCGCGGCAAAGAGACATATCGGCAGAGCGTGAAATTGAGGAAACGGTATCCGATGCCTTTTGCGTGTTGAAAGCTTTAAGACCTTTTACGCTATGGCACATCCATACGGGAGAAACCGTTTCGTTCCATGCCGTTTGAGCGGTTTTGAAAAGCGCCGAGCCCGAGGAATCGTTACTTTGTTGAACAACAAAAACAAAATCGGATTTTCCGCTTTCGATAACGGCTTTAAGTTCTGCAGATATGTTTGAACAGTAGACAGGTTCTATTCCCGTTTCCGTTGCGGGGTCAACGGCTTTGATTTTATCGTACAGCTCCGAAATCCTTATCGGATAATCACTTATGGTTTCGTCGATATTTGAAAGAATTACGAAATCCGCGTTGTTGTTTTTGAGAAAAGTAAGGAGGTCATTGCCGCCGGCTGAAACATCGGCACGCACGCCCGTATATATTCCCGTTGCCCTTGCCGTACTCATAAGGGAGGAAATGACGTTTGAATTGCTTTGAGCAAAATCAATTATTACGGTGTTAAAACCGTAGTTGCCGAGTTTGGAAATGATATTCTCCGCATCGGGGCCGACATTCTCTATAAGTATTGCAACGGGCTGATTCGGCTTTTCCGTTTTGGGCCTTGCAACAGCGGGAACGGCGGTTGTGATCTCGGTTTGCGGCTGAGAAGGCGAGACTTCATCCGTAAAACGATTTTTGAGTGTGGAAAATTTACCCGTTGCCGCCATAAAAGCAACGAGAGCTGCCAAAATCACGGCAATGGAAATCACCGTTATTGTTATCGCCTTGTTCTTTTTCATCATTTAACCTTTCATATATGATTTAAGCCGATTCATTTCATTTGCACAGCCGTTTCTTGTCAGGTCGGAATAAGAATAAACAACGAAGCCGTCGTAGCTTTTATTCGAGGCAATACTTTTTGCCTGACGTATTAGGATATCGCTGTTTT
Organism: uncultured Clostridium sp.; assembly: GCA_964400315.1. Lineage (GTDB taxonomy): Bacteria > Bacillota > Clostridia > Oscillospirales > Acutalibacteraceae > CAG-177. The sequence goes on from CAYNUD010000008.1 coordinate 20,771, forward strand.
CGAGCCATTCTTTTGAACCCGAGCCTGCGTAATTGTCCTGAGTACCGCACTTATAAGCGCCGATTCCGCACAGCAAGCGAACATTTTTACTGCGGCGAAGCTCCGACCATTCGGTAAGCATGGTGTCAAAAGCAAATTTTTCATGTTCGAAGCCGAAATATATTTGAGGTATAATTATATCCGCATAACCGTCCGTTGAAAGCCACAACTCACAGTCGGCATAAAGCGTATTACGGTTTTTTTCGATATCTGCGGCGGGACTTATGCTGACGGTCAGCGATGGGTCGAGGGATTTGACCGCCGAATACAGTGAGGAAACGAATGCGTTTACGCTTGAAACACGCCAATCCTTAAGGCTCAGTTTTCCTCCGCCGGCAAGGTAATCGGAATATTGCTTTTTATCAATTGATTCATCTGTGGACGGATAGAAATAGTCGTCAATGTGTATACCGTCAATGTCATATTTCCCGATAATTTCTTTTACACCTTTGATTATGTTTGCGTGAACGGATGTGCTTGCGGGATTATAATAAATGCCGTTTGAAAGAATGCAAACGTCGCCGTTTTGATTTCCCGCATTGAGAATTGCTTTTGCGGGATTTTTTTCACTGAGTAGCGATGGGTCGCTCTTATGAGAAACGCGGAACGGATTTATCCAGCCGTGAACGGAAATGCCGTATTTTTTCGCACTTGAAAGAAGAATCGCAAACGGGTCGTAGGCGAGCGAATTGCCCTCCTTGCCCGCTATGTAAGCCGAATAGGGATAAATGTCCGATTTATAGAAAGAGTCGGAAAAGGCTATCATGTGAACAAAGGCCGTGTTAAATCCGTACTCACTTATGTTTTTGAACATTTTGTCCGTTGCGGCACGGTATTCTTCCGCCGATTTGCCCGAAGCGCTCGGATGGTCATAGCAGGATATCCATATGCCGTATATGCTTTTGCTCTGAGTCGGCTTTGTTGCCTGAGTTGAAGGAGCTGTTGAAGCGGTGATCGGAGCTGTTGTGACGTTTTTTCGTGTGGTCGTGACTTGAAATGCCGTGGAAGAAATATCGTTCGCAATGCTTTGAAAAAGGGATGAAGTTTCGCTGACGGAAACATCGTACGGTGAGGATTCGACAAATTCGCCGACGGTGTAAGTGTCTGTATATGTGGATGGTGCGGATAAGCCGGCAGTGTCGATGACTTTAGGTTGACATCCGCAAAGAATAAGAGATATAATAAGTGCCGACAAAACAATTTTTATTTTCATTTTTATCCCCGAACGGTTAATATTTATACAGAATTATATTGAAATGAGGTTTGGAAAATGCCTGCATATGCCGAGCTTGCATTGATTTATTTCGCTTTGATATCAGTTGTCGCCGTTGCGGTGACGGTAAAAGACAAAAGAGCCGCAGTAAAGGGTGAACGGCGTGTTCCCGAGGCAACGCTGATGCTAATCGGTCTTTGCGGCGGAGCAACCGCCATGCTCATAACGATGAAAATTATCCGACACAAAACGAAGCACTTGAAATTTATGGTCGGACTGCCTTTGGAAATAGCCTTTCATGCCGCACTTGTGTGTGCGACGGCTTGGCTGCGGCTGAATTGAACTCTGCATATGCAGAGAAAAATCAAATTTTGGTTTTTACTTTTCTGAGCGCATTGCTGACGGGCACTCCGATAAGGATACCTACGGCAATTTCAACAACCGCATTTATTCCGAATGCGGCAAGAATGTATTTTGTGAGACCGCCGAAGCTGGTTGCACCAAGGCCCATTTCGGAGCTGTAGAAAAGGTAAATGCCGCCCATTACAAGAACGGTATTGCATATACAGCAGCATACCGCCGCAACGCCTGAAGCGAGGTTTTGCTTTCCGCGCTTTGAAATGAGTGCGAATACTGCACCGGCCGCAAGACCTGCAAGCACCCTCGGTATGAGAGCAACGAGCGGATTTCTGAAAATGATACCTTCAAGCGGACTCGGGGGAGCGAGAACTGCTTTGATTACACAGGTTACGCCCCATACTCCGCCGAGTACGGCACCGCCTTTGGGCCCGAGAACGCAGGCGCCGATTATGACGGGAATGTGCAAAAGTGTGATACTCAGCGCGCCGTAGCTGATGTATCCGATATACGGAACGAAGGTCATTGCGATTATCAGCGCACTCAAAAGAGCGAGCTGAGCGATGATAAGGTTTTTTCCTGCTGTTGATTTTTTTGACATAATATATTCCTCCTTGCTGCTGCCCCTCGGGTTAACAGTGCTTCTCGGTTACCGTTTCGGGTGCAGCGCAAAATAAGCAATACTGCGAGCCGCTGTCGGAATGTCCCTTGTTCGGGCTCCCGATTTTCAGCGGCGATTTTTTATTTTTTATTATTCTTCTCGTAAAGAACTTTAAGGCCGTAAAGTATCAATTCCGCATTGTATACGATATCTCTTTTACAGCTCTTTATGAGGTCTTTAGCAAGTCCGCCGGTTGCAACAGTGGTCATTACGGTATCGCCGAGTTCCGCTTCGAGCTTTTCACAAAGACCGTCTATCATGCCCGCAAAGCCGAATACAGTGCCGGATTGCATTGAATCAACTGAATTTTTGCCTATCGCTCTTACGGGAGTTTTGAGGCTGATGTTCGGAAGTTGTGATGTTTTTGCGGAAAGTGCATCAAGAGATATGCCGATTCCCGGAGCAATTGCACAGCCGCAGAAAGAACCGTTCTTATCAATCACGCTGATTTTACTTGCCGTTCCGAGGTCGATAACAAGACAGGGGAGCGGATACAGCGCCGCCGCGCCGACTGCGCCCGCAAGCAAATCCGCTCCGAGCTGAGCGGGATTGTCAATGAGAATATTCATACCCGTTTTTATTCCGGGACCGAGCATCATCGGGGTACAGCCGGCAATAAGCCGAACAGCCGTGCTTACGGCAGAAGAAAGCTCCGGAACAACGCTGCTTATTGCGGCGGAATCGAGAGAATCAAGCGATGTGCCGTAAAGAGAAAAAAGCTGCTTGAATTCTATTGCGTATTCATCGGGAGTTTTTGAACGGTCGGTGGATATTCTGGAAACGAATATCGGTTCATCACCGTCATAAGCTCCCAAAGTGATATTAGAGTTGCCTATATCTATGGCTAAAAACATAACCGTCATCCTTTACATAGAGAATC
>CAYNUD010000009.1:0-23875 GCA_964400315.1 uncultured Clostridium sp.
GGGCAAATTTGTCGGCGAGGACGCTTTGGCGGCGGTTGGCAACAGCTACGAAATAACGCTCATATTCATAGCGTTTGCTTTCGGTTGCAATATCGGCTGCTCCGTTGTTGTTTCACGCCTTTTCGGCGCAAAGAAATACGGCGAAATGAAAACGGCGGTTTACACGACCCTAATCGCAAGCGGAATAATGTGCGCGCTGCTTATGGCGGCGGGAACGCTTTGGTGTGACGAGCTTCTGAAATTGATAAACACGCCCGAAAATATTTTTGCAAGCTCGAAGCTGTATCTTGACATATATATTTTGGGATTGCCGTTTGTGTTTTACTATAATGTCGCAACGGGTATCTTTTCGGCTTTGGGCGATTCGAAAACGCCATTTATATTTCTTGCCGTTTCTTCTCTTTCCAATATCGGAGCGGATATTCTTTTTGTTACGGCTTTTGAAATGGGGGTTGCGGGCGTTGCATGGGCAACGTTTATTTGCCAAGGCGTAAGTTGTGTTGCCGCGGTGATTTGCGTGTTTATACGATTGTCGAAAATAAAGTCGGAGAAAAAAGCCGCCGTGTTCTCATTCGGATTGCTGAAAGAAATCGGAACGGTTGCCGTTCCGAGCATTTTACAGCAAAGCTTTATTTCGGTGGGAAATATTATCATACAGGGTGTTGTAAACTCCTTCGGCTCGAGCGTAATGGCGGGATATTCGGCGGCGGTAAAGCTGAACAATCTTGTGATAACCTCATTCACAACCCTCGGAAACGGCGTTTCAAACTTTACCGCTCAGAATTTGGGAGCGGAAAAGCCCGAACGAATAAAAGATGGCTTCCGTGCGGGCGTGAAATTGGTTTGGACGATATGCGTTCCGGTGGTTGCGGCATATCTTCTTGCGGGCAGACAGCTTGTTTATCTTTTCCTCGAAACGCCGACGGGAACGGCGGCTCAGGTCGGTATTACCTTTTTGAAAACCGTTGCTCCATTTTATTTTGTCGTTTCCGTAAAGCTTGTTACGGACGGTATTCTGCGCGGATCTGGCAAAATGAAGCAATTTATGGTTGCTACCTTTACGGATTTGATTTTGCGTGTGGTGCTTTCAAAGGTGCTTTCCGCAACATTCGGCTCGTCGGGAATTTGGCTTTCTTGGCCGATAGGCTGGGCGGTCGCAACGGTTTTGTCCGTTACTTTCTATGCTTCGGCATACAAAATGCACCGAAAGAAAAATCAAATATAAAGCGAAACGGACTGCCTCGAAACAGTCCGTTTTTACATTAAAGCGAAGAAATCATACTTTTGAGATTTTCATAGCCGATTGAAATTCCGTCAAGGCAGTCCTCCATGCCCTCAAATTCAACGCTGACGAAGCCGTCGTAGCCGTTAGCCTTGAGAATTGAAAGACACTGCGCAACGGGTACGTTTCCGTGACCGATAATCGCACCTCTTATGTAATTGCCCGCTCTTGTGGTTCCGTAACCGCAAACGGGCTTGAAGCCGTCACCGCTCTTGATGTGGAAATCCTTTGCGTGAACGTGCTTTGCGTATCTTGCAAGCTTACCGACCGCAATGCGGTTGTCCTCGTCAACACAACTGAAATTGCCTATATCGAGCAGTAAGCCGAAATTCGGACTGCCGACACCCGTTATGATACGTTCAACTCTGTCGCTGTCCTGACAAAAATGGCCGTGGTTTTCTATTGTCGTTTCAATTCCCTTTGAAGCGGCATATTCCGTTATTCTGCGGCAGCCCTCGACAAGTGTGGGGAGCACCTGCTCAAAGCCTACATAGCTTTCTTTGCCTGCGGGGGGAGCCCATGCCGCATCGTGTCTCATGACCTTAACGCCGAGCACCGAGGCAACGTCAACCTTTCGGCAAACTCTTTCAACCTCCGCATCAAGTCCGTTTTCACCGAGAAGATTTGCGCTGACGGTGTAGCTTATCACGGGAAGCGATAAACGTTCGCTTTCACCTCTTATAAGCTCCGCATAGCTGATCTCGCTCACGCCGTCGGGAGCGGAAAGATCGGTGAATTCAATTCCCTCAAAGCCCATTTCGGAGGCTTTTTTCATTATGCTCAACTGCGTTTCCGCACCGGAACGGATGAGCTTGTCAAAGCTGTAACTGCTTACTCCTATTTTCATTTTCTTTGCTCCTTAAAATTTTTCAAGAAATTCAACGGCGCATTTGATATCCTTTGCGGGGTCGTCGCCGACTTCACGCTCGATTGTCAAAAAGCCTTTGTAACCGATATCTTCGAGAGCGTTGAGGTATTTCTCCCAAGGCACCTGTCCCTCTCCGAGAGGAACTTCGAGGAAGGAGGGGCCTGTTATTATCGGGTCGTCGGCAAGACCGTAAATGATTTCGGGATCTTTATAGAAAAGCTGTTTGCCGTCCTTTGCGTGAGTGTGAACTATGTATTTTTGAAGATTGTATACCGCGCCTGCGGGGTCGTCGCCCGTAACCATAACGAGATTTGCGGGGTCAAGGTTTACGCCGACACCCGTTGAACCGAGTTCATCAAGAAAACCTTTGAGCACCGCCGAGGTTTCGGGCCCGGTTTCAATTGCAAAATGCGCACCTATTTCGTCGGCATAACGCGAAAGCTCAAAGCAAGCCTCCTGCATTATTTTATAACGTTCGATACCGCTGTCCGAGGGAACAACGCCGATGTGAGTGGTAACAACATCGGTGCCGAGCTCTTTGGCAAGGTCGATAATTCTTTTTGAACGCTCTACTCTTTCGGGGTTTTTGTCCTTATGGACAAATCCGCCTCCGCCGAGGTCGCCGCACAGCGCCGAAATAACAAGTCCGTTATCCGCAACAAGCGCCTTGAAGTCGGCAATACGCCTTGCATTCATATTTTCGGGGGCCATTTCGCCCCTTGTCGCATAAACCTGAATACCCTGTGCACCGACCTCGGCTGCCTTTTTTACCGCAGTCGTAATATCCGTGCGAAAGCTGTCAATTATAACGCCTATAGGAAATCTGCCCATTAGAATCTCTCCTTTACGGTTCATTATTAGCTTTATCATAGCAAATAACATATGTTTTGGCAAGTTTTTTTTTACAATTAACTTTACTTTTTAAGTTGTTTGTTATATTATTAGCATATAATAAAACTTGCGGAGGTACTTTCATGTCAAAGCTTAAGGTTGCCGTTATCGGTTGCGGAAATATTGCAAATTCCGCTCACATTCCCGCATATATTAAAAATCCCGATACCGAAATCAAATACTTTTGCGATATTATTCCCGAGAGAGCTCGGGCGGCGGTTGAAAAATACGGTTGCGGAACGGCGGTTACGGATTATCACGATATTTTGAATGATGCCGAGCTCGATGCGGTTTCGGTTTGCACGCATAATGATTATCATTCGATTATTTCAATTGATTTTCTTAAAGCGGGTAAGCATGTGCTTTGTGAAAAACCGGCGGCAAGGATACTTTCCGAAGCACTTGAAATGCAAAAGGTTGCACACGAAACGGGCAAGATTCTCAATATAGGAGTTTGCAATCGCTTCAATACCTATGTAATGAAAATCAGGGAGCTTATCGAAAGCGGCGAGCTCGGTGAGGTTTATCACGTTTACGCTTCGTTCAGGGCGCATCGTTCTATTCCGGGTCTCGGAGGAGATTTCACCACCAAAGCAAGCTCGGGCGGCGGAGCGCTTATTGATTGGGGAGTCCATTTTCTCGATCTTGTAATGTATTGCTGTTCCGACCCGAAGCCTCTTACCGCATCCGGTAAGGCGTTTTGCAAGCTCGGTAAGGATATGAAAAATTATACCTATACCGACATGTGGGCAAAGGATTCGTCGAATATTGAAAACGGAATCTATGACGTTGACGATTCGGTAGTCGGAATAATAAGAACGAGCGGCCCGATTATCAGTTTTAACGGTGCATGGGCTCAGAATATCGGTATAGGCGAAATGTATATTGATTTTATGGGCGACAAGGCGGGAATAAGACTTAAATACGGCTCGGATTTCACACTTTGGTCGGTTAAAAACGGTATGCTTACCGAAACGAAGGTCGCGGCACAAAATACAAATATGTATGAAAACGAAATTGCGGCCTTTGTTGAAAGTATCAAAACGGGCGTTCACAATCAGCAATATATCGACTGTGCCGTTGAAACCTCCAAAATTATGCAGGCGATATACGATTCGTCCGACAGCGGCAGAGAAATAATCATCGAACAATAAGAAAGGGAGATTTTATTATGGATATCAGAGTCTTCAAATCCGAAGAAGAAATAGGTAAGGCGGTAGGCGAACTTTATTGTGAATTTATAAACAGTAAGCCCGACTGTGTTCTCGGTTTTGCCACGGGAGCAACACCTGTTCCCACATATAAATACATCGTTGAGCAATATAAGGCAGGCAAGGTTTCTTTTGCGAACGTCAGCACCTTTAATCTCGACGAATACTGCGATTTGCCGAAAAATCACAAGAACAGCTATTATACATTTATGCACGAAAATCTTTTTTCTCTTGTTGACGTCAAAGAGGAAAATATTGATTTTCTCGACGGAAACGCCGAGCCCGACAAAGAGAGCAAGCGCTATTCCGAGGCAATTGCGGCAAAGGGCGGAATTGATATCCAGCTTCTCGGAATCGGCAGAAACGGTCACATTGCATTCAATGAGCCGTCGGATGAATTTACGGGTGAGAGCTTCAAGGTTTCTCTTACGCAGAGCACCATTGATGCAAACTCTATATACTTTGACGATGTTCCCATGCCGCACTATGCAATGACTATGGGTATAGGCTCGATAATGCGTTCAAAGAAAATCATACTCATCGCAACGGGCGACAAAAAAGCTCAGGCGGTCAAGGATATGATAAAGGGTCCCGTTACTCCGCAGTGCCCGGCATCAATCCTTCAGGAGCATCCCGATACGGTTATATTCCTCGACGAAGCGGCGGCAGCACTCATAAAATAAAACAAAATACGGCACGGTGCTGTTGCATATGCAACAGCCCGTTTTTGAAGTACAGAATATACGGAGGCACTCTCTAATGGATAAAAAATATTACATTACAACACCTATTTATTACCCCTCGGACAAGCTGCATATCGGTCACACATATTCCACCGTTGCCGCCGACACCGAGGCACGCTACAGAAGGCTCAAGGGCTATGATACCTTTTTCCTCACGGGAACCGACGAGCACGGACAGAAAATCGAGGACAAGGCAAAGGAAGCGAGCGTTACCCCCAAGGAATATGTTGACAATATCGTTGCAGGCATTAAGGATTTATGGAAGCTGATGAACATATCTTACGATAAATTTATCAGAACGACGGACGATTATCACGAAAAAGCGGTTCAAAAGATATTCAAAAAGATGTACGACAAGGGCGACATTTATAAAGGCTATTACGAGGGGCTTTACTGCAAGCCCTGCGAGTCGTTCTGGACGGAAACTCAGGCGGTTGACGGTAAGTGCCCCGACTGCGGCAGACCTGTTACAAAGGCAACCGAGGAGGCGTATTTCTTCAAGCTTTCCGCTTACGGCGACAAGCTGATAAAATATTACGAAGAGCACCCCGGCTTCATCGAGCCTCAGAGCAGGCAAAATGAGATGATTAACAATTTCATCAAGCCCGGACTTCAAGACCTGTGCGTTTCACGTTCTTCTTTTAAGTGGGGCATACCCGTTCCGGTGGATGAAAATCATGTCATTTACGTTTGGCTCGATGCTCTCACCAACTACATCACCGCTCTCGGCTATGCTTCCGAGGACGAGACGCTTTACAAGAAATTCTGGCCTGCCGACGTTCACCTCATCGGTAAGGATATAATTCGTTTTCACACTATTTATTGGCCCGCTTTCCTTATGTCGATTGACGAGCCTCTTCCCGAAAAGGTTTACGGCCACGGCTGGGTACTGCTCGAGGGCGGAAAGATGAGCAAATCCAAGGGCAATGTTGTCGATCCCGTTGTGCTTGCCGAAAGATACGGCGTTGATGCACTCAGATATTACCTGCTTCGAGAAATAGCTTTCGGTTCGGACGGTTCTTTCTCCAATGAAAATCTTATCAATCGTATCAATTCCGACCTTGCGAATGACCTCGGAAACCTTGTTTCGAGAACCGTTGCAATGGTTATCAAATATTTCGGAGGAACGATACCCGAGGAAAGAGAGTCGGGAGATTTCGATGCCGACCTTAAGGAGCTTGCCGCGAAGAGCGCCGTTGCGGCCGATGAAGCGCTTGACAAGCTTAACTTCTCAATCGGTCTTACCGAGATATGGAAGTTTATTTCAAGAACAAACAAATATATCGACGAAACCGCACCGTGGACTCTTGCGAAAGACGAAACGAAAAAGGCGAGACTTGCCGAGGTTATGTATAATCTTTGCGAGAGCATAAGAATTATCTCCGTTCTTATTGCCCCGTTTATGCCGTATACTTGTGCCGCGATAAGAAAACAGCTCGGCGTTTCCGAGAGCTTTGTGTGGGAGGATTCTTCCGTTTTCGGCAAGGAAAGCACTTATACCGTATGCAAGGGCGACATAATTTTCCCGAGAATTGACCTTGAAAAAGAGCTTGAAGCGGCACACGGCGAGCCCGAAAATCCTCTCAAGGACGAAATTGAGGGTGTTGCGAAAATCGCCATTGACGATTTTGCCAAGGTTGACCTCAGAGCGGCAAAGATAGTCGATTGCTTCCCTGTGAAGAAAGCGAAAAAATTACTTCAGCTCACTCTTGACGACGGTACGGGCACACCGAGAACCGTTGCATCGGGTATAGCAAAGTGGTATAAGCCCGAAGAACTTATCGGCAAAACCGTTATTCTTGTTTCAAACCTTAAGCCGGCCGTACTTTGCGGTGTTGAGAGTAAGGGCATGATTCTTGCGGCCGATGCGGGCGAGGACGACGTTAAGGTTATATTCGTTGACGGCGTTCCCGCAGGCAGTAAAATAAGATAAGATGAATAATATTTTTGACAGTCACGCACATTATGACAGCGAAGCATTTGACGGGGATAGGGATATCCTCGTCTCTTCGTTGCCCGACAGCGGCGTGTGCGGAGTTATAAACTGTGCAAGCGATATTATTTCCTCACATGCAAGCCTTGCCTTAGCCGAAAAATATCCTTTTATTTTCGCCGCTTGCGGTGTTCATCCGCATGAGGCGGGCGAGGCAAAGCCGAATTGGTATGAGGAGCTAAAATTGCTTTGTACGCATAAAAAATGCGTTGCCGTTGGCGAAATCGGACTTGATTATCATTATGATTTTTCACCGAGAGAGCTTCAAAAGGAGTTCTTTGAAGCTCAGCTTCGACTTGCAAACGAACTCGGTTTGCCTGTGGTAGTCCATGACCGCGAGGCTCATGAGGATACTTTGGAACTTTTGCGGAAATATAAGCCCAAGGGAGTCGTCCACTGTTTCAGCGGCTCGGTCGAGATGGCAAAGGAAATTATAAAGCTCGGAATGTATATAGGTCTCGGCGGTGCGGTTACTTTCAAAAATGCTCGCAGACCGTTGGAGGTTGCCGCTTTCGTGCCCGATGACAGGTTGCTGATTGAAACGGATTCACCGTATATGACTCCTGTTCCTCACCGCGGAAAACGTTGCGATTCTTCGTATATTCCGTTTACCTCGGAGGTTTTGGCGGCGGCAAGAGGAAGCAATGCCGAGACAATTCTTGATTTGACACGCAAAAACGCAAATACTCTTTTTAAAACGGAGCTTTGATATGTTTCTTCACGAAAAAACCTACGACATAGACACCCTTGCAAGATTCAATACACATATACATACACACTTTTCACATTGCGCAAATCCCGAGATGCTTGTTGCCGATATAGTCAAAACCGCAGATGAAGCCGGACTCGAAATAATCGCCCTGACGGATCACGATTACCCCGATATGAAAAACGCGGTTGTCGCTCAACGACTCGAAATACTCGGAGAGCTCGAAAAAATCGAGCATAATGTCAAGGTGCTTGTCGGTTCGGAGCTTTCGGCTTACGGCGTGGGAGTTTTCACGAACGACATTTCCTGCGACGAAGCACTCGATTACCTACTTTACACGACAAATCACTTTCATCAGAGTTATTGGCATCAGCCCGAGGACGTAACGCCGAGAGGGTATGCGGAATTTATGTTTGCGATAATGAACAGCGTGCTTGACGAGCGTAAGGCGGATTGTTTTGCGCACCCGTTTATGGCAGGATATATTCACGCTTTTGATGACCCCCATGAAGTTACAAGAGCATTTACGGATAACGAAATCGGCGATATTCTCGAAAAGGCGAATGCACTCGGCACCGCATGGGAGCTTAATACCGTTGCCGTTGCCGGTGATCCCGAATTTCACCGCAGATATTTTCAAATCGGTAAGGAGGTAGGCGTAACGTTCAATATCGGAACGGATGCTCATATGCTTAAAAACATTGACCCGAAGCGGTTTGCCGATATGCTCAAAAGAATACTGTGTTAAAAGCAGGACTGTCGCTCGAAAGAACGGCAGTCCTTAAAGTTTCTTTTCGAACATTAACCCATAACGCCGCTTTTGCATATTCTGTGACAGGGGATGATTCCCCGCAGTAAACAGACAGGAGTGTGTTTTATGGCAACATTTACAAACTATGCCACACTTTCTTATAACGGCGTAACGACGGATTCCAACATCGTTACCGGTGAACTGCTTGAAACGCTTTCGGCGGCAAAAACGGCTGTGCCTTACAGCTATTCTTCCGGCGGTAAGGTCACTTATATTGTATCCATGGTCAACAGCGGCACGGCGGCTTTGACGGGTCTTACCGTTACGGATGACCTCGGCGGCTATGAATACGGCGGTGTAACCGTATATCCGCTTGCGTATACCGACGGTTCGGTTCGCTATTATGTGAACGGCGTTCTTCAAACTGCCCCGACCGTTACGGCAGGTCCGCCTCTTGTGATAAGCGGAATAAATGTGCCGGCAGGCGGTAATGCAATTATCGCGTATGAAGCTTCGGTAACGAATTATGCGCCTCTCAGCGCCGAGGCAACCGTAACAAATAATGCGGTAATTTCGGGAACCGGACTTTCCACCGCAGTTACGGCTACGGAGGAAATCAGTATACAGCCTCAAATTCGTTTGAATATTACAAAGGCAATAAGCCCCTCTGCCGTTACTGAAAACGGACAGCTCACTTACACTTTTGTGATTGAAAACACGGGCAGTATCGCGGCAACCGCCGCCGACAACGTGATAATGACCGACACCTTTGACCCGATTCTCGACCCGATAACGGTTTCGTTTAACGGAACTGCGTGGACGGCAGGAGTCAATTACACCTATGATACGACCACAGGCGTGTTCGAAACGCAAGCAGGAGAAATAACCGTTCCCGCCGCAACCTATACTCAAAATGCGGACGGAATTTGGACGGTACAGTCCGGTACGGCAACTCTCGTTATAACAGGTACGGTATAAACAAAAGCAGCCTCCGTTTTTTCGGAGGCTGCAAAGCTGTATGGCATAAGTTTTATTGACTTATCGGAAACAGGGAGATTGAAAAGAAAGCTTCTATTCGGCAAAGCATTTCAAGCATCTTCGCCGAAACATATCTGAAAAATGCGGGAGCGGAATTGTATGAATTTGTATATATGTCCGCCTTAAAGCCACTGCTCTTTTCGTAGGATGGGTGAGCATATCCCACTACCGCCGCCTTTGAGCCGTTTACCGGACGTACCTTTTCGGTGACATATTCGGAGCCGTTGTAATTGATATCCGAGGTATTGCCGCCGATACATTTAATGTTATTTACGCCCTTTTTCACAATAAAACCGCTTTGCGTGATGATTTCGACATGGTGAATATCGTCCGTCCCGTCAACGGCGGTATTTAAAAATACAATGTCTCCCTTTTGAGGAACATAGTTGCTGTCGGCAGGATAGAATCTTCCCTTGTCTTCAAACCACTTTTTCATGGACGAACAGGCGGCGCGCTTCGGAACGGCAGTGCCTAAAGCGCCTGCTTGACTTGCACACCAAGAAACGAAAATCGCACACCAAGAAGCATCGGTATCAAAGCCGTAATACCAAGAGGTGAATTTGTTGACGTTGCTGTCGTAATAGCCTTTTTGTGCCAGTGCGATATCAACAACTTCGTTTGCAACGTTACTCCTCAATTCCTCCTGCTCTTGTGTCAGCGAATGTGAAAACGGCTTCGGAAAGGCGGATACGCCGAGCGTTGCGGCTGAAAATAAAGTAATGACGGCAAGCGCTATCGAAATGATTTTTACGGATAGATTTTTGCTCATAACCCTTCTCCCTGTTATTTGCCGAAATCATAGAAGTGGATTATGTTCATATCCTCTGCCATGTCAAGACCGTGACCGCCGCATCCGCCGTCGATTTCATGACAGCCGTGATCGGGCAAAAACGCGCAAAGTCTGCGCTGACCTGCCCATGCTTTTTCGGCAATGTCATGCAGATGAGCGTAGGCGTTAACATTGTGAGTAAGAGCGGCGAGGGATTCTTCGTGTTCGGGTCCCCAGCGGTGCATTGTGCCGTCATAGTTTCCGTTGTATACAACAACGATATCGTGTTTGTTTTCGCAAATTATACGTTCGGCGTGCATGTTGCATTCGTCGGGAGTGTTGCAGATTATGTAATCCATATTGCGCTCAAGGAATATTTTTGAAATGCTGTCACCCTCTGTCGAAATAATTATCGGCTTTCTTCCTGCAGCTATCGCGCTGTCAAAAAGTGTTTCAACAGTGAGGACGGGCTTAACATATTTCATAATGCCGTGCTTTTCGGGAACGATGCCTGTATACATTGAAGCAAAACAAACGGGGGTAACGCTCGGCATTACGCATTTTACGGGCAGAGCCATTGAAGAACGGCTGACGACGTCCGTGAACATTTCGGTATATTTGATGTATAACCAAAGACCTACGGCATCGGGATTGTAGAGCAACGCTCTTTCAATCTTTTCGCCGCCGAAGAATTTGTTTGCGGCATCAATTACCATGGGATTTGCACTGTCTGCGGCTTCGGGCGCATTAAAGCCCATGAGCTCGGTTACGGTGCGGCAGGTTTGTGTGATTCTCAAAGAACCTCTGATATCTTCCATCATATTTCTTCAACCCTTTCATCGGTTAGTAATGAAATTTTAACACAGCTTAAAAAATATGTAAATAGGGATTTCCGTTTTTCTTAAATCTTTGCATCTGCGGTATACTAAAGTCAAAGCAATGAAAACAGTACGTTGCCTTTGTTTTCGCACCAAGAGTAAAGAGCGGCTATGTTTTGTTAAGTCGGTCAAGGTTGAGCATAATTATCATCTTCTCGCGTATGGACCTGTTCGCAAACGGCGCAAATATATCCGTCGGCGATTTTTACAAAACGGCATTGAAAACCGTCCTTTGAGCAAACCGTACCGTTGTCGGTAACGGCAAAGGAAACACTTTTTATATCCGAATTAAGCCCCGTTCCGATGCATTTGAAGTACGCCTCTTTCAGAGTCCAAATTTCAAAGAGACGGACAATGTTGTTGCCGATATACGAAAGCTCCTCCCCACAGGCAAATCTTTTGGCGGTTTCCGAGCGGATGGCTCGAATTTCCTCTATATCAATGCCTATGAGATGCTCCGATACGGCACATACGGCAAGGTTTCCGCTGTGGCTTACGCTGAAGTTGATGCCGTGCGTTTCGGGTTTTCCGTAGAGATTTTCGGTAAATACGACTTCGGAAGGGGATATCCCCAACTCATCGGCAACTGCTCTGCGGCACAGGCCGTCGGCGGCAATACGCAACTTTGCTTTTTGCGGCTGATGCATTCGAAGTATCGACTCACGCTTTTTTTCGGAAATATCCGCCGACCATTCGCAGATCTCACGGTCGGTAACATCGTTTATATTAATAAAAGACAGCTTCATTTGGCACCTCGATTATTCCGAAATTTACCGAATATATTTTATCACACGGCTGTATGGATGTAAATATTAAAATTATCTGTTGTCCTCATTTTTTATGCGGTTACAGCGGTATTCCGCCACGATAGCACATCCGCATGCAAGAACGCCGAGACTTCTCGATGCCGTGAGCAAAAGTTCGCTCAGCTCAATTGCGGGATAGTATTCAAAAATATTGCCGGCTCCGAAGTAAAAAACACAGGAGGCGATCAGAATACCGACTGTCGTAAGTCCGCCGACAGTGACTATAAGCCTTGTGGCAGTGTGAAGTTTTTTGATAATGCTTTTCATAAATAATAACACCTCAAAAACATTATACTTTGAATTGACACCTCACTTCAATTCAAAAATTTTGCCAATTGATATATTTTAATTGACGATATATACTTGAAAAGCTCGACAAATTTTGATATACTGAAAAAAGAAACGGCAGCCGAAACGTAATATTGCTTATTCGGCAAAATTCAAAGGAGTGTTACTGCCATGAAGTGCCCGTACTGTTCTTGCGAAGAGAGCAAGGTTATTGATTCAAGACCCACAGATGAAGGCGAACGTATACGCCGCCGCAGAGAATGCATAAACTGCGGAAAGAGATTCACAACCTACGAGGTCATTGAAAGCGTGCCCGTAATCGTCGTCAAAAAGGATAAATCAAGAGAAGTTTTTGATCGTAACAAGTTGTTTAACGGAATGCTCAGAGCGTGTGAGAAACGCCCCGTTTCTCTTGAAAATATAGAGAGAGCGGTGAATGATATAGAAACTGCTTTGCAGAATTCGCTTGACCGAGAGGTTACCTCCGTTCGCATAGGCGAAATGGCAATGGACAGGCTCAAGGAGCTTGACGAGGTTGCCTATGTCAGATTCGCTTCTGTATACAGGCAGTTTAAGGACATCAATACTTTCATGGATGAGCTTGCCAAGCTACTCAGTGAAAAATAAAATCGGATTATACGGGAGCGGCTCTGCATTTTTTCGATGCGGAGTCCGGTTCCCTTTTGCATTTTTAGGGATACACGGAGTGATAGTGTGAAAAGAATTACGGCATTGCTTCTTGCGGCTTTGCTTGCACTCTGCTTTTGCTCTTGCGGAAAAACACAAACGACCTCCGCTGTTCAAAAGGCAGGTACGCTCAATATAACAAACGACGAAAAAACATATTTGGGTTGCCGTTCAAGGTTTGAAGCGGTTATAGATTCCGTTTCAGCAACAGTGGAGATTGTAGAAGAACAGCATAATGCCGCTGTCAAAGCGGAAAACGATGCAAACTATTTTTTTGCCGAGGATTATATTCTTACGGCTTTTGAGCCCTTTTCAAAAGGTCTGTTGGCGATAACAGATTTTTTCGATTCGGATATGACGGACGAAAAAGCGCAGGAGGCTTACAGGCTTGAAAGCGGCGGAACTGATATAGAATTTACAAGCAAGGGTGAAGAGGAATACAAGCTTCGTTTTATTTCCGAGGAGCTTACGAGGACCTACTCGGTTGAGTACGACAAAAAGAACGATTCGTTCAGATTTATATATGTTTCCGACAGCGACATAAACGGTCAAACGAGAGAATTTATTGAATTTACGAGAACGGCAGACGGAGTGTACCTTATACAAGGAAGCAAGGCGAGATTTGCCGCAGGTTTCAACGAACAGGGTGAGCTTGCTTTCCTTTATTGTGTTGAGCTTAACGGGGGAAGTTTTTCCGTTGATGAAAGCGTATTCCCGAGCACGTCTCTTATGACCTCTCAGGTGGAAAGCTGGGTGAACGCAAGAGGAGATGAGGCGTTTGTCCGTAGGCATACGTTCAGCGACGGAGTCCTTGTTCACAGCGACAGGAGCACGGGCAGTCTAAATACCGTTAAAATGGAAATTGCGGACTACGCCTCGGCATTTTACAGGTGAGAAAATGAGCAACGATATCAAAAAACGGGTTCTGCGGTTTCTTGACGATGCCGAAATTACCTATGAGCTGTTTGAGCATGAACCGTCTTTTACGATAGCGCAGTGCACTGAAATCGAAAAAATTACCAATGCACCGATTTGCAAGAATTTACTTTTATGTCCGAGTAATAAAAGCGAATATGTTTTGCTTGCAATGAGGGGAGACAGGCCGTTTGTTACAAAGGAAATATCCAAAAAGCTCGGAAAATCAAGGCTGTCCTTTGCGGACGGTGAAATGATGATGCGGTTGTTGAAAACGAAGTCGGGTTCGTTGAGCATAATGGGCTTGATATTCGATGAATCGCATCGAGTACAGCTTGCCGTTGATTCGGCTTTGCTTGATAACGAGTATTTTTGCTGTCATCCGTGCGACAATACAGCAACCTTAAAAATTAAAACAGCGGATGTTTTTGAGAAATTTCTCCCGACTCTCGGGGTAACGCCGATAATAACGGAGGTTTAGAATATATGAAAAAATACGACCTGATTATTGTCGGTGGCTGTGCTTCGGGACTTGTTGCCGCAATAAACGCCAAAAGGCTTCACCCGAAAGCGCGAATAGCCGTTATCGAAAAGTTGCCGAGAGTTGGCAAAAAACTGCTTGCCACGGGCAACGGTAGATGCAATTTAACAAACGTAAACGCTCTTACTCATGACTATAAAAATCGCGATTTTGCTCTTTATGCGTTACAAAAATATACTCCGGATGCGGTGATAAGTTTTTTTTCTTCGCTCGGTCTTTTGTGCCGTACCGATTCGGAAGGCAGAACTTATCCGAGAAGCAATGCGGCGTTCTCGGTGCTTGATGCGTTGAGATTTGAAGCCGAAAGGCTTGAAATAGACACGATTTGTAATACGCCCGTTACGGATATTAAAATCAAGGAAGGATTTACCGTGAACGGTGAATTTTTTGCCGACGGCGTTATTATTGCGTGCGGCGGTAAATCGTCGCCGTCTCAAGGCTCCGACGGTACGGGGTATTCTCTTGCAAAAGAGCTCGGGCATCATGTAACCGATTTGAAGCCCGCGCTTGTTCCGCTTGTCGCGGCGGATAATGCCGCAATTAAGTCTCTTAAAGGTGTAAGAGCAAGTGGTGTAAAAATCGGGATAAAATGCAACAATGAAACATTAAGCTCAGAAGGCGAAATACTGTTCACCGACAGCGGAATATCGGGTATAGCGGCAATGGAGCTTGCAGCCTTAACGAACGACAAGCAAAATGCCCTTACATCAATAGACTTTTTGCCCGAGTTGGGAAGCGAGGAACTAATCAAATATGTTAAAAATATGAGACATATCAGAGGAAACAGACCGCTCGACGACCTTTTAACGGGTGTACTTCCAAAACCGCTCGGAATACAAATTTGTAAAGCTTGTAAACTTTACGGAAATGACAGAACAATACAAACCTTGAGCGATAATGAATGCATCACAGTGTCCCGTAAAGTGAAAAACTTTACACTTGAGATTTCCGGAGTCAAGGGCTTCCGCGACTCTCAGGTTACAAGCGGCGGTATTGCAATAGATGAGATAAACCGTACGACTATGGAATCAAAGCTTGTGAAGCATCTTTGGTTTGCGGGAGAAATTATAGATGTTCACGGCGGATGCGGAGGATTTAACCTCCAATGGGCTTGGGCTTCGGGTTTGCTTGCGGGCGAAATGATATCGGGAGATAACGAGAATGATTAAAATCAGTGAAATTAAATTACCGCTTGACAGTGCCGAGGGTGAGCTTCGTGCGGCAGCGGCAAAGGCTTTGCGTTGCGGAGAGAACAGGATAACCTCTCTTTCCGTACTCAAAAAGGCCGTTGATTCAAGAAAAAAAGAAAATATCTTTTTTGTATATAATGTCTGTGCCGAGATTGACGGTGATGAAGCTTCCGTTATTGCTCATTCAAAGAATCCGAGAGTTGAGCCATACGAAGAATACAGATATGTAATGCCCCCCGTAAAACGTAAAAGCACACTCAGACCTGTTGTTGCGGGATTCGGTCCGGCAGGCTTTTTTGCCGCTCTTATTCTTGCAAGGGCGGGACTTAATCCCATTGTTCTCGAAAGAGGAGATGCTGTTGATATCCGCACTCAAAAGGTCAATACCTTTTGGGCAAAACGCTTGCTTGATACGCAGAGCAATGTTCAATTCGGAGAGGGAGGCGCAGGCACATTCTCCGACGGCAAGCTGACAACGGGCATTAAAGACCCGCTTTGCAAAAAGGTTGTAGATGAGCTTATCGCTCACGGTGCTCCCGAAGAAATCGGCTATTCATCAAGACCGCATATCGGAACGGATAAGCTCGGTGCGGTGGTAAAAGCTTTTCGAGAGGAGATTATTTCTTTAGGCGGTGAAGTTCGCTTCAATTCACAGCTTACCGATATCATCGTTGTAAACGGCGTTGTTCAGGGCGTTACCTGTGTTCACAACGGTACGAGCGAGGATATAGAAACAGATACGCTTCTGCTTTGCATAGGCCATTCTGCGAGAGATACGGTGGAAATGCTTTACGAAAAAGGTGCTCGGATAATCCAAAAGCCTTTTTCCGTTGGCGTTCGCATCGAACATCCGAGAGAGCTTATAGATAAGGCACAGTACGGTTCCTTTGCAGGACATCCCGCACTCGGTGCGGCGGATTACAAGCTTGCCTGCCATCCCGAGCACGGCAGGGGCGCATATACTTTTTGTATGTGTCCCGGCGGTACCGTCGTTGCGGCGGCATCCGAAACCGGTCATGTTGTTGTTAACGGAATGAGCGAATATGCAAGAGACGGCGAGAATTCAAATTCGGCTTTGCTTGTCGGAATAGAACCCGAAAGCTTCGGAAGCAACCATCCTCTTGCGGGAATTGAATTGCAACGAAAAATCGAAAAAACAGCTTTTGAGCTCGGTGGCGGGGATTACAGTGCGCCGTGCCAAACAATCGGCGATTTTCTTAATGATACACCGTCAAAGAAGCTTTCTTTTGTTAAGCCCACTTGTGCGACGGGAGTGACTCCCGGCGATATTCGCCGCGTTTTGCCGAAAAAGGTAACGGATACCATGGCTCAGGCGATAGTTAAAATGGACAGAAGCCTTAAGGGATTCGCTTTGCCTGACGGAGTGCTTACCGCTCCGGAAACAAGAAGCTCCGCACCGGTCAGAATCCTACGTGATGAGCTTTATCAATCTAATATTCGCAGACTTTATCCCTGTGGAGAGGGTGCGGGCTATGCGGGCGGAATTGTGTCTGCCGCCGTTGACGGAATACGTTGCGCACACGCTGTCTTGGAGGATGAAAGAGACGAATGGTAAAATAAAACCGGCTGTATGCTCCAAATATTGCGGAGAATACAGCCGTTTGCATTATATAATATCCTTAACTTGATTCAAGTCGGTTATTTCAAAATCTATTTTTATGTTGGCGGGGAGTTCGTCGTGCTGAGGATTATACCAACAGCAGAGGATATCCGCATTGTTGCCGCCTTTCATGTCACTGTTCAGTGAATCTCCGACTATCAATGCTTCATCGCGAGCATATTTCCCGATTTGCGAAAAGACAAAATCGAAAAATTCTTTTTTCGGCTTTTCATATCCTACCGAATCCGAAATAAAAACGCCGTCGAGCAATTCGCCGAAGCCCGAACGTAAAAGCTTTCTGCTTTGTGCCGCAAAAGTACCGTTTGTGACGGCGTACTGTTTGACCTTACCTTTCAATGAGGTTACAAGCTTAAATGATTCGTCACAGTAAACTATGGTGTCACCGAGACGTTGCTGATATTCCGTGTTTAGCTCGTCAATCTTTTCAAAGGGGATACCCTCGTCAGCGAAAAATTCCTCAAAACGACCCCTGAGCACGGCGGGTTTGTCGATTTCTCCGTTTTCGAGCCTTTTCCAATATTTTTTGTTTATTGCGGAATAGCGCCCTATCATTTCATCGGTGCAATCACCTAAACCGAATTTTTCGAAGCAGGCTCTTATCGCGTTTCTCTCTGCGGCAAGGAAATTGAGCAGAGTTCCGTCTATATCCCATAAAATTACTTTAATCATTTCAGCCTCCGTTGTTTTACTTATTTAATTATTGCATATAACTCACTTTTTTTCAAGTCATATTTATTCGAAATAAATTATGTGTCAGTTGTGACCGGACGACGCTTTTTTCGGTCTTTAACAGTGAAGGGAGGAAGCATATGGAAGACAAGCTGATAGTTGAAATGTATTGGCAACGCAGTGAGGCGGCAATCGAACGCACTCAGGATAAATACGGTGCTTATTGTAAAAGTATTGCCTACGGTATTCTTAATTCCGAAGAGGACAGTGAGGAATGCGTGAATGATGCTTATGTTCGTTTATGGAATTACATACCGCCGAACCGTCCCGAAAGTCTCAAAGCGTTTTTGGCAAGAACGGTTCGCAATCTTGCGCTCAACAGATGCGAAAAGCAAAAGGCGCAAAAGCGCGGTGCGGAAAAATATTCCCTTGCTCTCGAAGAACTTGAGGAGTGCATACCCTCAAGTGAGAGCACCGAAAACGCCGCCGATGCCGAAATGCTTACGCAATCGCTCAACGAATTTCTTGCCTGCATGAAACCAGAGGCGAGAAGAATATTTATGCTTAGGTATTGGTATTTTTCCTCGGTGGGAGACATTGCCCGAGAACTGAATATCGGTGAGAGCAAAGTGAAAATGAGTCTGCTGCGCTCCAGAAAAAGCCTGAAAAATTTTCTTGAAAAAGAGGGTGTGATATTATGAAAAGCAAAAAGCTGATTGATGCACTCGAAAATGTGAATGAGGAATATATTTACGAGGCACGTTCTAATACTCAAAAAAGAAAAAAACCGTCGCTTATTGTTTGGGCGGCGTGCCTTGCGCTTGTTCTTGCCTGCTGTGCGGCGGTTTACCGTTTAGGCGACAAACCGAAAACAGGCACCGAAAATACAGAGGGTCGTTTCTTTAGCACAAGTATTTCGGAGACAGAGGAAAAAACCGCGGCGAAAAACGCAAATAACGAAGTTACGACGGCGAAAGCGGATACACGCAGAGACGACGATACGGCCGCAACAAAAGATAAAGATACGACGGCTAAAAAGGATACAAATAAGATGCACGGTATAGCCCCGAGGGTTTTGTATAATGACAGCGAGTATATTATCTGCGGCGTTGCGGGCGAGGGAGAGATACTCACAAGGTGCGGTCTCGATGAACCGATTGACGAGAGCTATGCGGGAGAAATGATATGCACTCTCGAAACCGAGGACGGAACGATTTGGACGGTAGCCGACGACGGTGCAACGGTGATATATGAATATTCACCGGCAAACAAGCGGGCGGCGGTTTTGTACGAATACTCTCCGCAACCGAATGAAAACGTGTATATTCTTCTTCTTGACGGCACATATTATGCCGCAATAAAATATGACAACGGATATCGTTCTGTATACGATGATTGATGCCTGCGGGACTTTTATTTTATGAGAGTCCCGCTTTTTTAAGTTGATGATATAAAAATCCTCCGAAAGCGATAAAGCAAACGGAGGATTTAAGTTATTTTTCGACAACAACGGTCAGCAGAATCAAGTCTGTGTCACCCGTGTTGATTATGGCATGCTCGGAGCCTTTTTTACAGATATGACAGATTCCGGCATTCGTGCTTGTGTAATTCGATTGCGGCTATGGTGATTTCATTTATTTGATTAAAGTTTATCAGCATATTGCATCTCCGAAAACACTTACAAATCAGCGCTTTGATTCTTTTCAATATGAATTATCGCCTCGTCACGCAGAGTGAAAATATCCTCTATATCCGAGTAATTTTTGCTTTGAGTGATGGTTTTTACCGCATCAAGATAGGGCTTTGCTGCTCTGTAATATATCGAGTTTTTGTCTGTTGCTTCCTTTATTTCGGCGGCAACGGCGCGCTTTTTTTCGGCTGCAATACGAATTTGCCGTTTAATTTCCGCGGTTTCCGCAGACTTTTTACCGTTTTCGGCGAGCCTCAGTTTGCCGATTAAGCTTTGTCTTTCAAGCTCAATGTCATCCTCTTGTTTGAAAAGTCTTTCGAATACCGAAGAGTCGAACGGCTCAATTCCGTTCGGATAGTATTTTTTAACCGCTTTTTCGGAAGACTTAATGTCACGCATAAGCCTGAAAAGAGTTTTTCTCAGTTCCTTTTGAGCGGCAGTATCTCTCGGCATCATACGAATTTCCTGCTTGCTGAGTTTAACTGCATCGGCGAAGCCGTTAAGGCCCGCTTGACTGATTTTTTCGGCGAGGTCAAGCTCTGCTTTGCCCTCGGGTGTCTCATATTTATGAAGCTCCGCAACAACGAAAGCGGCAGTGTCGGCTTTTTCTTTTTCTTCAACTTGCCTGCGATAGTTCTCTTTTGCCTTTTTGATACGCTCTTTGTCGTGAGATGCTCGGGCTGCTTTCAATTCTTCCTTTGATGCCTCGGGTATTTCACGTCCGGCATAATCCAATGCCTCCGAAATAATGTCGCTTGCTTCATTCAAAGTTTCATTCGACACGACATTGTTGCCCATATCTTCAAAGACCGCTCTGACTTTGAGAACCTTGACAATGGCCTTCTGGTGTGCTTCGGTGAGGTCATAGAAGAAGAACGGTATGGCATTAAGAGCGGCTCCGATAACGGAGGAAATGACGAGAATACTGCAAATTCTTATGAAATAGGGCGTATTGTATAAAACATTGTAAACATTGGAGGCATCGTATCCGAGAGAAAGGGCAACATCTTTGTTAAGTCCCGCTTTTTCATAAATAGTCGGCAATACCGAACCTGTAAGAAGCGTTATGACACTGCCGATAAGACCGACGGCGGCGAACATTCCGTCAATTCTTTCACCGGTTTTGTATTGCTGATAATCTCTGATGTCGGCTTGAATACTCGGGCTGAGCAAATCACCCATGGCTGTGAGAAATTGATTGATGAATATGCACACAAGGAGCATCCATATGACCGAAGCGGAGCCTGTTTGCTTAATGACGGGAAGCATCGAGGCAATGAATACGACGTTCAATAGGTTGGCGGTGATAAGAATTTTCTTTTTGCCGTATTTTCTTATAAGGAACGGAGCTATGAGATTAGGCCAAAAGCTGGCATTGCCCGCAAGGGCGGTTATTATCGAATACTGACCCGGTGAGCAGGCGTTTTGGTAATTATACATCCAACCGAGAATGCTCGAAAAAGCACTTTCGAGGAATCCGAGCCAGCCGGCAAGAGAAATAATCCAAAAATACTTGTTTTGTGCTATAGCTCTGAAAGCATCAATGAATTTAACACGGATAACGTGAGTTTTCGCCTGAACGATTTTTTCGTTGACGTTGACATAAACGAGCAGGGAGAGCAAAAATCCCAAAATGAGCATGGGCGGATAAATATAGCGGTATATTCTGATGTCGTAAAGCGAATTGTTGCCGGTTATGAGGTTCGCCGCAAGGGGCAAAACTATATTGATGACAGAGGGGGAAATGTTTTCCACAACGGATTTTATCGACAAAACGTCGGAACGCTCGATGGTGTTGGGCGAGAGAACGTTTATAAGACTGTTGTATGAGTCCGAAAGGAAATTGAAGAAAAATTGGAAAGCAACGTTGAAAAGCAGAACCGTAACGCATTTTGCGGTAAGCCCCATGTTTTCATAAGGCATCCAAACAAAGCCGATACCGAGCAGGACGGTCGGAATGCCCATGGTGAGAAGATACGGCCTGTATTTTCCTTTCATGCTTCGTGCATTGTCTATCATTCTTGCGCGAATTGCGGTGAGCGGAAAGCTTGAGAGTATTCCCAAAATGTATATTACATACAGTGCGCTCGGGTCGATTCCGATGGTGTTGCCTATCAGGGTGTTGCCGACGGATATTATCATATTGTTGACACAGTAGACGATAACGCGAACGCCTATTCCGCCGACGGAAAGCGAAGCGATTTCCCTGTAAGGCATATATCTGCCCTCGGGCGGAGTGCTCCAATGCGCCTTAACCGACGCAAGAGTGTCCTTGAGCTTGTTTTTTATTTTCATAAGAATACACCTTTCTCTTAGGCAGATAAAATAACGGTAGTTACCGAGTGCGGGGTTATTTTGATTTTTCGCTCGTCATTCGACAAATATTCTGCGAGATTGTCGTTTTCGTCGGTTACTATGTATTTTTGGGCCGATTTGCCGACGGGGAGAGTGAGCTCCTTTGAATCGCAGGTGTCGTTTATGACGATAAGAGTGTATTCACCGCCGTACTCAAAGGCGAGAACGGCAATATCATTGTCGTCACAGCACGCTTCAATCCGTGTTGCTCCGCAGGGAATATATTTTGAGAAATTGCCCGTGACGTAATACCTCTTGGTCATTTCGTAGCTTTTATCTTCCAAATTTAAATAAATCAAGCCGTCGCAGTAATCGACCTCGGAGGCGGCTATCCAGTGCTGCCATGATACGACATTGAGAATTGAAATATCCTCGAACATTACCTTTGCCATAACAAGAGCGGATGCCATACTCTTATCTCTGCCGCCCTGCATATGAGTCCATTCGCTCATATTCACGGGCACGTCGGGATACTTTTCAGACATCCATGAGGCGAAACGGCGAAGAAAGGCGGGCCGGTTGTTCATAAAAGGCAGGGGAGCGTGAAGAAAATATGAATGAACGTCGAGTGCATCAAGGTGACGGCGTATTTCGGGACTGCCGAGAATACTGCGCGCATATGACTTGTTGAACCAGCGAATGTCACCCGATTCACAGCCCGAAAGCTTTACATCGGCGAGCGAGTTCCTTTTTTCAAGTTCGGAGGCAAATGTGCGAAAAACCTTGCGACAGCTTTTAGGCTTGTAATGACAGCCCTCCTGACCGCCGTTCCAAATCCAAAGCGGTTCGTTGACGGGAGAAATATATTTTACGGGAATCCCCTCGGAAACAAAATGCTCGGTAACGTCGAGACAGTAATTGGCAAAGGCAGTATAATTTTCTTCCTTTATATTTTCCCTGAAGTAGCTGTGTTTGCCGAGATGCGCCATATTGTTTTTCGTCAAGCGTTCAATGGGGGAGTTGACAAAGAAAACCACTTCGTCCGCCCCGTCCGAGACCGCCCGCTTCATCATATATACGGCCGCGCTGTCACGAGACCAATCATATACACGGGGAGCCGTTTCAAAGCATTCGGTTCTGCGTGCGGGCATGGAATATGTACCCTTGCCGCTGTGCAGGGAGCCGCCGCCTATGTTATAACGGTAAATTTTTAAACCGATACCGTCCTTTTTGCTGAAAAGCAGACGGCTTATTTTGTCTCTTACGGATATACCGTCGGAGTCTTCGTGAGTCCAATTACCGACTATCTGAGCCCACCAGGCTCCGCTTGCACCGAAGCCGTTGAATACCTGCCGACGTCGGCTTTCGTCAATTTCTATTCGCATTGTGTCCTCCCGAGCAGGATAATTACATATTTTAATTTAACATATACAAAAGCGTTTGTCAATTGAAACACATTTTTTGTTTTAAAGTGTTTGCTTAAAAATCCGTTTGCTTTATTTGCCTGTGTGTGGTACAATAAGCAAAATAACACTTTCGGAGAAATTTATGTATAAGCTTATCAAAAAAGAAGGAAACGCAAGACGCGGTGAATTTGTTACCGTTCACGGCACGGTGCAAACCCCCGCTTTTATGAATGTTGCAACGTGTGCGGCGATAAAAGGAGGCCTTTCGGCAACCGACCTTGAGGCTATAGACTGTCAGGTTATGCTCTCAAATACATACCATCTTCATGTTCGACCGGGGGATGAACTTGTCAGAGAAATGGGCGGACTCCACAAGTTTTCGACATGGAACGGCCCCATTTTGACCGACAGCGGCGGCTTTCAGGTTTTTTCGCTTGCTTCCTTGAGAAAAATCAAGGAGGAGGGTGTGTATTTTCAGTCTCACGTTGACGGCAGGCATATTTTTATGGGCCCCGAGGAAAGCATGAGAATACAATCAAACCTCGGCTCGACGATTGCCATGGCGTTTGATGAATGCGTTGAAAATCCCGCAAAATACGAGTACGCAAAAAGC